>CAIXSE010000256.1 GCA_903921965.1 uncultured Thermoleophilia bacterium
AGGCGCGCCCAGTGCTCGGCGACCCCGGCCTTGAGCCGGTCGAGGTCGCCGTCCTCCGCCAGCCGGCGCTGCTTCGCGAAGTAGTCCTCCAGCCGCGTGCCGTCAGGCCGCGCGTTGATGCGGTAGCGCGTGCCGTTGAACACCTCGTACAGGGGGAAGATGCCGCTGGCCACCGCGAGGCGGGCCAGCTCCACGGTGTCGGCGGGCTCGGACTTCCAGCCGGCCGGGCACGGCGACAGCAGCAGCAGGAAGCGGAAGCCGCGCGTCGCCTGCGCCACGTCCAGCTTGCGCAGGAAGTCCTCGCGGTGGGCGAGCGACAGGGTGGCCGCGTAGGGCACGCGGTGCGCGGCCATGATCGCCATGATGTCCTTCTTGTGCTCGGCCTTGCCCGCCGGTGTGGTCGCGGTGCGGGCGCCCATCGGCGTCGCCCCGCTGCGCTGGCCGCCGGTGTTGCCGTAGATCTCGTTGTCGTAGCAGATGTAGATGACGTCCTCGTTGCGCTCGGCCGCGGCCGAAAGGGTGGCGAGGCCGATGTCGTAGGTGCCGCCGTCGCCGGCCCAGCAGATCGTCGGGTCGGGCTCGTCGTTCAGGCGGTGGACGCGGCTGACGCCGGTGGCGACCGCCAGGGAGCTGGCGAACGTGGAGCCCACGGCCGGCACGCCGTAGGCGCTGTCGGGGAAGGCGCCCGGCGTGGCCACGGCGCAGCACGCCGGCACCACGAGCGTGACCATGCCGCCGCGCAGGGCGTCGTCGAGCCACTGCAGGCCGATGGACATGCCGCAGCCGGCGCAGGCGCTGTTGCCCGGGCGCCACAGCGGCTCGGAGCGGGTGACGACGGCCGCGGCGGGCGGCGCGCCCTGCGCGACCGCGTTCCGGCCGGCCACCACGTTGCGGCGCGCGCGGGCCATCACGTCACCTCCGGGAAGAACACCGGCGGCCCGGCCACGTCGCGCGCGAGCAGGTCGTCGAGCACGGCCTCGATGACGGCGGGCGTGACGTCCGAGCCGCCGAGGCCGGCCACGTAGTCCTGCAGCACGAGGCCGGGGCGGCCGGACAGGCTGACCGCGGCCTCGCCCCACAGGATGCCGCCGGAGCCCGGCGAGTGGTCGCGGTCCAGGACCGCGACGCGGCTCGCCGGGCCGACCGCGGCGGCGAACTCCTCGCGCAGGAACGGCCGGAAGAGCCTGACGCGCACCAGCCCGACCTTCTGACCGCGCGCGCGGCGCGCGTCCACGACCTGCCGCGCCGTGCGCGCCATCGTCCCGGCCGCCACGAGCACGACGTCCGCGTCGTCGGTACACGCCGCCGGGAACGCTCCCTCCGGCCGGCGGCCGAACACCTCCTCGAACTCCTCGCCCGCCCGCGCCAGCACTTCCGGCACGGCGTCCATGGCGCGCTGGATGTCGGCGCGCTGCGCCTGCGTGTCCTCCGGCCACGTCATCCCGCCGTAGATGCGCGGGTGGTCGCGGCGGATGCGGTGCGGCAGGTCCAGCGGCGGCAGGTACGCGTCCACCTGCGCCTGGTCCGGCAGGTCGAGGTCCATCAGGGTGTGCGAGAGCACGAACCCGTCCTGGGCCACCAGCGCCGGCAGCAGCACGCGCGCGTCCTCGGCCATGCGGAACGCCACCAGCACCGTGTCGGCGAGGTCCTGGTGCGACGAGCAGTAGAACTGCAGCATCGCGGCGTCGCGCAGCGCGAGGCTGTCGCCCTGGTCGACCCAGATGTTCCACGGGGGCCCGACGGTCCTGTTGCAGGCGACGAGGACGATGGGCAGGCGGTAGTACCCCGCGGCGAACACGTTCTCCGTCATGTACAGGAGGCCGTTCGACGCGCTGGCTGTGAAGGCCCGGGCCCCGGCGATGGCTGCGCCGATGCAGACCCCCATGGCGCTGTGCTCGGACTCGACCGGGACGACGTCGCCCTTGGTGAACCGGTACGCCGTGAGCGTCTCCATGATCTCGGTCTGGGGGGTGATGGGATACACGCCGCTGCAGCAGCCGCGGGCGGAGCGGTTGGCCTCGCCGGCCGCCGCCAGCATGGCCCCGGCGGCCCCGTTCCCGGTGAGGAGTGCGCGGGTCATCGCGTCGCCTCGCGTCCTTTCACACGGCCTCGCCGACCACCACGCCGCGCGGGCAGGTGGCGACGCACAGGCCGCAGCCCTTGCAGTAGTCGAGGTCGGCCTCGGGCAGCCCGCCCTCCGTGCGCCGCAGTACACCCTCCGGGCAGTAGACGACGCAGGTGTCGCAGCCGGTGCAGAGGCCGCAGGCGAAGCAGCGCGCGGCCTCGGCCCGGGCCGGGTCGGAGCCCGGCGCCGGCGCGAACCCGCGCCGCACCTCGGCGAAGCTGTGGCGGCGCTCGCGCGGCTCGAGCACCAGGACCGGCTGCCGCGGCAGGCGCGGGAAGGCGGCGGGGTGGACGGCCGGCTCGGGGAGTACAGCCGGGCTCGGAGCGTCGGACCCGGGCACGAGCGCCGAGGAACCGGCCGCCGTTCCGCCGTGCAGCCAGGCCACGATGGCGAGCGCCGCCCGGCGCCCGCTGCCGACGGCGCCGGCCACCGTGCCCCCACCTCCGGCCACGTCCCCCGCGAGCCAGAAGCGCGATCCGGTGGCCGCCCTGAGCGCGGCGCCGCCGGCTCCGGTCCCCAGGCCCTCCGGCACCACCGAGAGGTCGGCGTCCTCGCCGAGGGCCAGCAGCAGACGGTCGCACGGCAGCTCGGCGGAGCCTCCGGGCACCGGCACCGGCCGCGGACGTCCGCTCGCGTCGGGCTCGCCGAGACGCGGACGGCGGCAGACGAGCACCGCTCGTCCGCCGCCGGTCCGCAGCTCAGCGGGCTCCAGGAGCTCGTCGAGGAGTACGCCCTCCTCGAGCGCCTCGCCGACCTCCTCGCCGATCGCCGGCATCTCGGCGCGCGTGCGACGGTACGCGATGTGCACTTCGGCGGCGCCCAGACGCAGGGCCGTGCGGGCGGCGTCCACGGCAGTGGTGCCGCCGCCGGCCACGACCACGGTGCGGCCGCGCACGTCGCCGGCGCCGCGACGCGCGTCGCGGAGGAACGTGAGGGCCTGTCCGACGCCGCCGGGGCTCGCCGGCACGGCGAGCGGACGCGGCGCCTGCAGGCCGGTCGCCAGGACGACGGCCGCGTGCTCTCCGGCGAGCCGCTCCACCGCGGGGCCGTCGAGCCGCCGGCCCGTGTGCACAGCGGCCACGCGCTCGAGCACGCGCGCCACCTCGCGGTCGAGCACCGGCGGCGGCAGCCTGTACACCGGGATGCCGGTGCGCAGCACGCCGCCGAGTTCGGGCGCGGCCTCGTACAGCGTGACGCTGCAGCCCCGCCGCGCCAGGTGGTACGCGGCCGAGAGCCCGGCCGGGC
>CAIXSE010000257.1 GCA_903921965.1 uncultured Thermoleophilia bacterium
CCGGTGTCGGGGGCGGGCGTCTCACAGCGGAGTGTTCGACGGGCGGCCGGCAAGTACTGCCGTCCGGCCGGCGGCCAGTCTACCAGAGGGCCGCCGGCATCCCCTCCGCCGTCGCCCCGTACGCGCGTACGGGGCCGTTCCACGGCGGCCGGCGGGCAGGGACCCCGTCCGCCGCCGCGCACGCTCCCGCGGCGGCCTCAGCCGCTTCAGCGGCGCGTCGTCCGCGCCGCGCACCCAGGCGTCCCGTGACCTCACTCGTACGTCAGTGGTCCCGCTTGCCTTGCGTACGTTTCGTGTGGTGATAAACTCCGCTGCAGGTTGGGGTCCGCCCGACGATCGCATCGCCGGGCCGTTTTATTGGTACGAGTCTGGGGTGGGGGACGTGAGGGGACGACTTCGCTGGCCAATCCTGTGTCTGGGACTACTTCTGCTGTTGCTGCTGCCTGCTGCCGCCGATGCCGACAACGGGCCGCACGGTGCGTACACGAAGACGAGCGACAAGTGCGCGGCCTGCCACCGCGCCCACACCGCCTCGGGCTCGTATCTCCTCAAGCAGTCCACCGAGACCGCCCTGTGCCTGAGCTGTCACGGGACGTCCGGCCAGGGCGCCCTCACCAACGTCGAGGACGGCATCCAGAACTCGAACGGCCTCGCGCTCCTCGGCGGCGGGTTCACGAACGCCGTGATGAACACCGCGGCGACCGACACCTGGACGCCCTCGAGCCTGCCGGTCACCTCCGCCCACACCCTGGACACGACCACGACGGTGTGGGGCAACGGCCCGATCAGCGCTTCGTCCGACCCCGGGCTCACCGACTACGTGCTCGAGTGCACCAACTGCCACGACCCCCACGGCATGGCCGGCAGCGGCATCACCACGGCCACCATGCCCACCTACCGCGTCCTCCGCACCTTCCCGACGGGCGTGTCGTACCCCGAGTCCGGCACCGGCACCATGGTCCCGGACCCGGCCGTCAAGACGTACGTCCTGCAGGGCGACAACGCCGACTCGGGTGAGTACTGGGCCCAGCACTACAACACCGCCACCAACAACATCATGCGCTGGGAGTACCTCGACAACTGGTGCTCCCAGTGCCACACGCGGCACGCGTCCCTGGCGACCGGCGCCACGACCAGCTCCGGCGACGCCATCTTCAAGTACCGCCACGGGACCAACCCGAGCGCGACCGACACCTACGCCAGGCGCTGCCAGCGCTGCCACGGCCCGGACGGCTTCGTGGGCGACGCCACGACGGGCGATCCCGCCGACAGGGCCAACCCCGGCAGCGGTGCCGTCAGCTGCCTCGCCTGCCACGTCGCGCACGGCTCATCCGCGCAGATGACGGGCTTCGCGACCACGGTGCCGTACCCGGACGGGTCCGGGAACGAAGACAGCTCCCTGCTCCGCCTGGACAGCCGCGGCGTCTGCGCCAGCTGCCACCCGTACCCAGACTGAGTCGTTTGCCGGGCGCGCGGTGCTCGTGGTAGCATCGCGCGTCCGCACGCAGTCCCCACTGCCTCAGACACGTCACGCACCAAGCCCGATCGAAGGGAAATCGTGGCCAACATCAAGCAGCAGAAGAAGCGCATCCGCCTCGCCGCCAAGCAGCGCCTGCGCAACCGGCACACCAAGTCGACGCTCAAGACGCTCTTCAAGCGGCTCGAGGACCAGGTCGCCGAGAACCAGGCCGACGAGGCTCGCGCCACGGCGACGTTCCTGACCTCGCGCATCGACAAGGCGGCCGCCAAGGGTGTCCTCCACAAGAACAACGCCGCCCACAAGAAGAGTCGCGTCCAGCACACGCTGGCGCAGCTCGCCTGAGCGACGTCCAAGGCGCTGAGACGGCGAGCGAGGCGGGCGCTGAGCCCGCTCCTCTCGCCGTCTTGCTGCGTACGCAGACCGTCCGTGGCCCGCACCGCGGCGAAGCTCCCCGCGGCCGCGGCCGACGTCACGGAGCGGGAGCGAGGCCGGTCTCGCGTTTGAGCGCGAGCACGCGAAGTACCTTCGCCTCGGCCTGAGCGCGGGAGAGGCGCCCCGAGCGGATCGCCGCCGTCACTCGGCCGATGACGGACTCCGGATCGGCCGAGGCGAACAGCGCCAGGTCCGCCCCGGCGACGAGCGCGCGCACCGCTGCTTCGGGCGTGCCGATCCCGAGTGCCTTCGTGGTGGCGGCCATCGACAGCGAATCCGTGACGATGAGCGTGCCGCTGCCGGCGCGCGCGCGCAGGTAGCGCAGAGCCGAGGGTGACACGCTCGCCGGCGTTCCCGGCTCCGTCAGCCCCTTCGACTGCAGGTGGCCGACCATCACGAAGGCCACGCCGGCGGCGAACGCGCGCTCGAAGGGGACCATGTCCTCCCTCCGCAGACGCGAGAGGGACGGCACACGCCCGGCCCCGCTGTGCGTGTTCGACGCCCACCCGTGGCCGGGCCAGTGCTTCACGGTCGCGAGGACGCCGGCCGTCTTCAGGCCCCTGACCCAGGCGACGACGTGGTCCCCCACCACCGCCGGACCGGACGAGAAGCAGCGGTCGAGGCTGCTCATGTAGCGGCCGGGCACGTCGAGGTCCGCCACGGGGCCGAACACGACGGAGACGTGGAGCCGGCGGAGCCGCGCGCCGTAGTCCGCCGCGGCCGCCTTCGTCCTCGCGACGCCCCAGCCTCCCTGGACGCGGGCCGACGGCAGCGGGTAGATGACGTCCCGCAGGCGCTGGACGAGTCCACCCTCTTCGTCGCTCGCGACGAACGGCTCGACGCCGTGGGGCGCAGCCTCGACGAGGGTCGCGAGGTCGCGGCCGATGCCTTCCTTCGCGCCGGCGCCCAAGATGACGATGCCGCCGACGCCTGCGCGCACGTACCTGCGGCCGGCGAGCGGTGCGTCGGCCGGCACGCCGCAGAACAGGAGCTGGGCGGCGAGCCGGCGGTCGCTCCAGCCGGAGAGCGCCGTCCGCGCCGGCGCTGCCGAGGGGGAGGCCGGCGGTGCAGCGCGCGAGGCCGTGGCCGGGAGGACCGGCGCGCCGCTCGCCGGCGCAGCGCACCCCGCGACGAGGAGCGCCGCTGAGACGGCGACGACCAGCAGGGCACGGAGTTCGTGGGTGCGGATCACCATCGCCGGGTCACGGTACCACCGCCGGCGAGGGACCGCACTCGCGGCGGCGGGCCAGCGGCTCGCCGGCGCGCTACGAGAGCAGCCGGGCCAGCGCCAGCTCCACGACGAGCCGGTCGCTGTTGCTGGCGCCGGCGGCCGTCTCGAGCGTCGCCGGCGCCCTGCCGCGCAGGCCCGCCTCCGCGGCCGCGAGGGCGCGGTAGGCGCGCCTGAAGCGGTGCGCGTCGAACAGCCGGCTCTGCTCCAGCAGCTTCCCGGCCCTGAACGGAGCCACGCCGAGCTGCTTCGCCGCCGTCGCCTGGTCGGCGTGGCCCAGGCTCGCGGCGCGCGCGAGCGTGTCGATGTGGCGGCGCAGCGAGTACAGGACGGCGTTGGCGTCGTCCTTCGGGTTGCCGCCGGCGTAGATGGCCTCCAGCAGGGCGAACGCGCTCTCGCGGTCCCTGCGGCCCACGGCATCGGTGAGCTCGTAGATGCGGACCTCGTCGTCGGGCACGCACACCGCCTCGACATCCTGCACCGTCGCCTCTGCGCCGCGGCAGTAGGCGGCGAGCTTCTCGACCTCGCGTTCGAGCCGCTCCGCGTGGGAGGGGTCCTCGCCGCAGAGGTCGATCAGGCGCTTCGCCGCCGGGCCGCCGAGCGCGAGCCCCTTGCCGCCGGCCACTTTGCGGAGCCAGCCGGCCATCTCGTACTTCTTGGGCAGGTCGAAGGCCAGGACCTGGCCGTGCTTCTGCACGGCCTTGTAGATGACGTCGTCCTTGGCGAGCTTCTCGGCCTCGAGCGCCAGCGTCGTGTCAGGCGTGGGATCCTGGATGTACGCGACCAGCTGCTTGCGCTCGGCGACGCGGAGGTTGTGGGCGCCGGTCACGATGATCACGCGGGCCCCGAGCGCGAGACCCGGGGTCGCCGCGGCCTCGAGCACGACGCGCGCGGCCTCGGCAGCCTGCACGCCCGCAGGCACGTCGACGACCGTCACGTTGATGTCGCTCCCGCTCTCCTGGACGGCACGGTCGCGCAGCCGCTGCAGGGCGCGCCGCACCTTCGGCCGGTCGTTGCCGACGATGAGGTAGACGGGTTCCAGGGGCTTCGGATCGCTCACGGCCAGCGAAGGATAGCACGGCGGCCGGGCCGCACCGCGGCGTCCACCAATCCCGACCAGTTTGATTGGGATAGTGATGTGGGAGAACGGCGGTGAAGCGAGAGCTTCGGCCTGGCTGAGAGTCCCGCAGGCGTGGCGGCCCGCCGGACTGGAGAGGGGAGAACACCATGAGGAGGCACCACCACTTCCTCCGGGCGTCCGCGACCGGTGCGTTGCTGGCCGTCGCGCTCGGGATCCTGCTGATCGCCGCGGCCACCGCCGTCGCCGACCCGGACCAGCCCGGTCCAGGGCCCGGCGGCAGCCTCGACCCCACGACCATCCCCAAGTACGTAGAACCGCTCGTCATCCCGCGGGCGATGCCGCTGTCGGGCACGAGGACCGCGCAGGGAAGGCCCGTCGACTACTACGAGATCGCGATGAAGCAGTTCCGGCAGTTCATCCTGCCGCAGGACTGGTCGCAGGCGCACGGCATCGCCGCGACGACCGTGTGGAGCTACGCCTCCATGACCGACCCGAGGCCGGCGGCCGAGGGCGGCACCCTCAACTACCCGGCGCTCACCATCGAAGCGTCCTGGAACCGCCCAGTGCGTGTGAAGTGGATCAACGGCCTCGTGGACGAGAACGGGAACTACCTGCCGCACCTCCTCCCCGTCGACCAGACCCTCCACTGGGCGAACCCTCCCGGAGGAGCGGGCCACACCGACACGCACGGCATGGTGCAGCAGCCGTACACCGGCCCGGTGCCGATGGTCACACACGTGCACGGGGCGCACACCACCGAGGACAGCGACGGCTACCCGGAGGCCTGGTACCTGCCGGCCGCCAGGAACATCCCCGACACCTTCGCCACCTCCGGCGCGCGCTACGACCAATTCCGGCAGGAGTCCATGCAGCGCTGGGGCGAGGCGTGGACGCCGGGCACGGCTGTCTTCCAGTACCCGAACGACCAGCGCGCCGCGACCCTCTGGTACCACGACCACACGCTGGGCATGACGCGGGTGAACGTGTACGCCGGACCCGCGGGCTTCTACCTGCTTCGCGGCGGCCCCGCCGACCTCAAGGGCAGCTCGCTGCCCGGGCCGGCGCCGCAGCGCGGCGACAACGCCGGCCTGACCTACCGCGAGATCCCGGTGGCCATCCAGGATCGCTCGTTCAACGCCGACGGCTCCCTCTTCTACCCCGACAACCGCGCCTTCTTCGAGGGCTTGAACGTCCCCGGCGCCACGCCGCAGTTCCCCGGCGCCGGCGAGCTCCGCATCCCGTTCATCCCCGACCTGACGCCCGAAGGCAGGGCCAGCGACATCTCTCCGGCCTGGAACCCGGAGTTCTTCGGCAACACCATGGTCGTCAACGGCCACACCTGGCCGTACCTGAAGGTCGAGCAGCGGCGGTACCGCCTGCGCCTGCTCAACGGCACGCAGGGCCGGTTCCTCATCCTGCGGATGGCGAACGACATGCCGTTCTGGCAGATCGGCACCGAAGGCGGGTTCCTGCCGAAGCCCGTGCGCCTGCAGCAATTGCTGCTGGCCCCGGCCGAGCGCGCCGACGTGATCCTCGACTTCACCCGTGTGCCCGCCGGCACCGGGATCGTGCTGCGCAACCTCGGTCCCGACGAGCCGTTCGGCGGGGGCGAGCCCGGCAAGGGTTTCGAGCCCGCCGACTCCGACACCACCGGCCAGGTGATGCAGTTCCGCGTGGTCGCCGCGACGGGACGCGACGGAAGCACCCTGCCGGCGGCGCTGAAGCTGCCGCGGTTCACAGCTCTCCCCAAAGCCACCCGGGTGCGCCACCTGAGCCTGAACGAGATGATGTCGGCCACCGTGACGGCCGAGGAGCGGGACGGAAGCATCGTGTTCGACCCGAAGGGCGAGCCGTTCGGCCCGCAGGAGGCGTTGCTGGGCACGTTCGATCCGGCCAACAACCTCGCGCAGCCGCACAACTGGATGGACCCGGTGACGGAGAGCATCAAGAAGGGCCGCGTAGAGGAGTGGGACATCCACAACCTGACCGCCGACGCACATCCGATCCACCTCCACCAGGTGCAGTTCCAGGTGCTCGGCCGGCGGGTGGTCGACCCCGAGGATTCGCCGCACGGCTACCTCGGCGCCGGCGCGGTCATCAAGCCCGAGAGGTGGGAGTCCGGCTACAAGGACACCGTCACCGCGTACCCCGGCGAGGTCACGCGCATCAGAGCGCGCTTCGACATCGTGGGGCTGTACGTCTGGCACTGCCACATCATCGAGCACGAGGACAACGAGATGATGCGGCCGCTCAGGGTCGTCGACTGACCGCGGCGCCTGCGGCGCGGGCCCCCGCCCGGCGGGGGCCCGCGCCGTGCTACGCTTGTTGCACCGGTGAACGTGGCGGCCGCCCGCGCGGCCGCCACGGAGAGGAAGGCAGGGCCTGGCGCGCGTGGGAGCCGACGTCACGATCCCCCCGGGGGCGCTGGTGGCCCTCGTCGTCCTCGGACTCGCCGAGGTCGCGCTCCTCGTCTTCTGCCTCGTCGACCTGGTGCGCCGCCCGGCGGTGCTGGGGGGGCGCAAGTGGCCCTGGGTCCTCCTCCTCGTGCTGTTCACGATCCCCGGCGCGATCGTCTACCTGGCCGTCGGCCGCGTACCTGCCCCGGTGGCCGGCCCCGGGCCGGTGGCCGGCGAGGACGCGCACGACCGGGCCAGGGCCGTCACCACGCTCCTGTACGGGAGCGGGCAGGGTCAGGCCGCCGCTCCAGGCGGGGCTCCAGCCCCGGCGGCGGGCGCCGGCCCCGCCGCTCCGGCCGGCGGGCAGGCCATCGTCATCGAAGGACTGACGAAGCGGTTCGGCGACGCCGTGGCGCTCGACGGTGTCTCGCTGAGCGTCCCCGAGGGATCGGTTTTCGGCTTCCTCGGCCCCAACGGCGCCGGCAAGACCACGACGCTCCGCATCCTCGCCGGCCTCGCCCGCCCGACCCAGGGCGGCGCGCGAGTGCTCGGGCACGACGTGACGCGCGAGACCGACGCCGTGCACCGGCTCATCGGCTACCTCCCCGACGTGCCCGGCTTCTACAAGTGGATGACGGCCGCCGAGTTCCTCGAGCTCTCCGGACACCTGTTCGGGCTCTCCGGCGAGGCGCTCGACGAGCGCGTGGAGACGCTGCTTGACCTCGCCGGCCTCCGCCGGGTGACCACGAAGATCGGCGGCTACTCGCGGGGGATGAGGCAGCGCCTCGGCGTCGCCCAGGCGCTTGTCAACGGCCCGCGCGTGCTCATGCTGGACGAGCCGACCAGCGCACTCGACCCGATCGGCCGCCGCGAGGTCCTCGACATGGTCGCCTCGCTGGCCGGGACCACGACCGTCTTCTTCTCGACGCACATCCTCGCCGACGTGGAGCGCGTCTGCGACACCGTGGCGGTCCTCGCCCGCGGTAGCGTCGTGGAGCAGGCGACGATCGACGAGCTCAAGACCCGGCACGGCGACGCCCACCGCATCCTCATCGAGGTCGACGACACCGCCGCCCTGCGGGACGCGCTGGCGGCGGCCGCCTGGGCGAAGGAGGTCACGCTCGACGGCCGCGAGGTGCACGTCGAGGTCACCGACCTCGAGGCTGCCTACCGCGAGGTACCCGCCGTCGTCGCCGCGCGGGGGCTCGCGCTGCGCCGCTTCGAGGCCGCGGAAGTGTCGCTCGAAGAGGTCTTCGTCGACCTGGTCCGGGAGAGACGGCCGTGAGCGGCTTCGCCGCCTTCCTGCGCAAGGAGCTCCTGGAGGTACGCAAGACCTGGCGCCTGTGGGTGCTGGGCGGGGTGTTCGTGTTCCTCGGCGTCGGGACGCCGATCATCGCCGCCGCGACGCCGGCGCTGCTCAAGATGACCGCCCAGCGCTCGCCCGGCGTGACCGTCAGCTTCCCCGCCCCCACGGCCGCCGACGCCTACCTGCAGTTCCTCGGCAACCTCGTGCAGCTCGCCCTGCTGGTGATCATCATCACCGGCGCGGCATCGGTCGCGTCGGAGCACCGCGCCGGGACCTCGGTGCTCATGCTCACCAAGCCGCTCACCCGCGGCGCCTTCGTGAGCGCGAAGGCGGTGTCGGGCCTGCTCGTCCTGCTGGTCGCCACCGCGATCGGGACGGGCCTCTGCATCGCCGTCACGGTGGCGCTGTTCGACACCGCCCTCATCGCCGGGTTCGTCGTCTCCGTGGCCGTGTGGCTGGCGCTGGCGGCGATGTTCGTGACCCTCATGGTGCTGCTCTCGGCGGCCACCGGCCGCCAGGCCACCGCCGCGGGCGTCGGTCTCGGCGTGTATGTGGCGCTGTTCGTGCTGACCGGGTTCCCGGTGGCCAGGGACCGCACGCCGGCGGGCATCCTCGCGGCCGGCGACGCCCTGGTCAAGGGCCGCGACGTGGCCCTCGCGGTGCCGGTGGCGACGACCCTGGCGCTCGCCGCGGTGTTCGCCGCGGCGGCCGTCGTCGTGTTCCGCCGCAAGGAGCTCTGAGCGTCACCCGCGCGAGGCCGTGACCTCCAGCCCGCCGGCCCCGGCGGCGACGGCGATGTCGCCGTGCTCGTCGGTGCGCGCCCACGGCACGCCGGCGCGAGCGAGCGTGCCGAGCATCTCGGGCGTGGGGTGGCCGTAGGTGTTCGGACCCACCGACACCACCGCGAGGCGCGGTGCCAGGCGCAGCAGCGCCGGGGTGTCGAGCCCCCCTCGGCTGCCGTGGTGCGGAAGCTCGACGACGGCGCACGGCGGCAGCGCCAGAGCGTCGAGCACCTCGCCCTCGGCGTCGCCCGGCACCAGGATGGGCTGCCCGGCGAGGTCCGCGAGCACGACGAGGGCGGCGTCGTTCTCGCTCTGGTTGCCGCCCTCACCCTCGGGAGGCTTCGCGGGCAGCACCCGGAGGCCCCAGCCGTCGCCGCGAAGCTCCACCGGAGCCTCGCACCAGCGCACCTCCGTGCCGGTCGCCTGCAGCCGCCTCGCGATGCGCTCGAGGCTTGCCGACCCGCCCGGCGGCCGCGGCAGCAGGGCGCGCGCGACCGGGATGCTCCCGATCACGTCGTCGAGCCCCGCGACGTGGTCGGCGTGACCGTGCGAGAGGACGAGGAGGTCGATGCGCGCGACGGCGTGGGCGCGCAGCTTGCGGGCGAGCGGAGCGGGACCCGCGTCGATGAGCACCGTCGGACCCCCCGGCGCCTGCACCAGCGCGGCGGCGCCCTCGCCGACGTCGAGGAACGTGAGCGTCGGCCGCTGCGGGGCGGCCGCCGGCGCCGGCGCCAGCAGCAGGACCACCGCCACGAGGCACCCCGTGACGGCCGCGAGGTGCAGACGGCGCCCGGCCGCGCACACGTACGCGCGCAGGCCCTCGCCGGCGCGCGCCGCCAGCACCCAGAGCACGGCGAGCTCCCCCGCGAGTGCGGCCGCGAGCAGGAGCCGCAGGGAGACCCCACGCCACTCGAACACCGCCCACGGCACGGCCGCGAACCGGTGCGCCACCTCGAGCAGGAAGCCGATGAAGAGACCGGCGACCCAGTTGAGCGGCGTCGAGGCCAAGGGGACGACGAAGCCCACCAGGAGAGACAGCATCCCGAGGATCATGATGGGACCCAGCACGAACCCGCCGACGAGGTTGGCGGGCACGCCCACGAGCGAGGCGGAGCCGAAGGCGAGCATCGAGACGGGCGCCGTGGCCAGGCTGGCCGCGGTGGTGACGCCGGCCTGAGCGGGCAGCGGGCCCGGCAGCCACGCGAACAGCCTCGTGAGCGGCCGGGCGAGCAGCAGCAGGCCGGCGACCGCCGCGAACGAGAGCTGGAAGCTCACGTCGAAGAGGTTGGCCGGGTTGACGGTGAGCAGCCACGCGGCCGGCGCCAGCCAGAGCAGCCAGCCGTCGGTGGGTCGCGACGCCATCACGGCGAGCAGCCCCACGGCACCGGAGACGCCCGCGCGCACGATGGAAGGGGACGCCCCGGTGAGCAGGACGTAGAGGCCCACGAGCGGGAGAAGGAGAGCGGTGCGGGCGAGGCGCGGGACGCCCAGGAGCGAGAAGACGAGCGCCCACATGCTGCACAGCAGCACCACGTTCTCGCCGGAGACGGCCATGATGTGCAACAGGCCGCTGCGGCGGAAGTCGTCGATGGCGGCCTGGTCGACGCCCTCGTCGTCGCCGAGGACCATGCCCTGCAGGACCTCCGCCACGGTGCCGTGGAGGCCTTGACGCAGGTGCGACCTCGAGGCGCCGCGCAGTCTGTCCACGAGCCCCTGCAGGCCGCCCCGGCGACCGTCGACGCGGAGCCGCGCGTAGTCGCCCTCGAGGACGACGTGCTCGCCGCGGCGCCGGAGGTAACGGCCGTAGTCGAAGGCTCCCGGGCGCGGGGCCGGCAGGGCTTCGACGCGCACGCCGGCGACGACGACGCGCACGCCCTCCACGAGCGGGCCACGCGACCCCGAAGGGAGCGCCTCCCCCTCGTCGAGCCGCAGGCGCAGGTGGGCAGGCTCCGGCGTCGCGCGCCCGTCCACGTCGACGACGTCGACGGCGAGCGTGACGTCCCGGTCCTCGACCGAGGGGAGGTCGGTGAGCACGGCGGTCAGCCGCACGGTGCGGCCGACCGACGCGGCCAGGTGGCTGCGCTCCAGCCCCGTCAGCCGGGCGCCCCCGACGGCGACGCCGCCGATCAGGAACAGGGCGACGAGCAGCGCCGGTGCCGCCAGCAGCCAGCCGGGTCCGGAGCCGTCGCGCGAGACACCCCGGAGGAGCGCGACGATCGCCAGGGCGGTCGCGACCGCGAGCAGCAGGAGCAGCCACCCGGGCGGCCGCAGCGCCAGCGCCAGGCACAGGCCGGCGCAGTAGCCGGCCACGAACAGGTGCGGCGGGGCGATACGGCGCAGCACCTCCGCTCACACGGTGATCGAGTCTTTGATGGCGGCGAACTTCGCGTCTCCGATGCCGCTCACGTTCTTGATGTCGTCGATGCTCGCGAACGGGCCGTTGGCGGTGCGGTAGTCGACGATCTTCTGGGCCGTGGACGGGCCGACACCCTGCAGGGAGTCGAGCTCCTCGAGCGACGCCGTGTTGATGTTGACGGGCGAGGCCGGAGCGCCGGCCGGCGAGGAGCCGCCACCCGACCCGCCGGCGGCGAGGCTCGCGACGCCGGCAGCGGCCGGCCCCGAGCCCGGCGGGGCCTTCTCGGGCACGAGGACCTGCTGGCCGTCGGCGACCTTCGCCGCGAGGTTCACGGCGGCGAGCTCGGCCTCGGCCGTGGCGCCGCCGGCGAGCGCCAGCGCATCGCCGACGCGCGACCCCTGCGGCAGGCGCACGACGCCCGGCGAGCGCACGGCCCCGCACACGTACACGAGGGCGTCGGCCGCCGGCGTGGCCGCGGCGGACGCGCCGGGCGACGCCAGGGCAGCCGGCGCCCCGGGCGACTGCCCTCCGGGAGCCGCCGTCGAGAGGACGAGCGGCGTGCCTCCGCCGCCTCCCGCGGACTTCGGAGCGACCACGTAGCGGACGCCGACCGCCACGACGACGGCGGCGACCGCCACGTAGGCGACGATCTGACGACGGGACAGCTGCATGGCTTCCTCCCGGACGGGTGCGGTGTGCCGGCGGCGCGGGGCCGTCGGCCGTGACGCGAGGCTAGCCGCCTGGCCGCCGCGGGACATCGCCCCATGGGGGCGGTCTCACGGGGTGACCTTCCCGGTGCGTGGGACGCGGCGCTGCGGTATCGTCGGCCCACGAGAGCGAGCGGCGCCAAGGAGGCGGCATGACGAGCAAGACCCTGTTCACCGACGACGAGTGGTGCA
>CAIXSE010000258.1 GCA_903921965.1 uncultured Thermoleophilia bacterium
CACGATGTGCCTCGACTGCTTCGTCGCCTGCCCGGAGAAGGAGGCGATGACCCTCGGCACCGCGCTGCGCCCCGCGCCGTGGGAGGAGTACGATCCCGGCCGCCGTGAGTTCCTCACGGCCGCGGCGGCCGGCGTCGGCGCGGTCGCCCTGCTGGGCACCGGCGTGTGGCGCGGCACGACGAGCGCGCGCCTGATCCGCCCGCCCGGCGCGCAGGTCGAGAGCACCTTCCTCTCCCACTGCCTGCGCTGCAGCGAGTGCATGAAGGTGTGCCCCACCTCGGGCCTGCAGCCCAGCCTGTTCGAGGGCGGCCTCGAGGCGCTGTGGACGCCCGTCCTCGCCTCCCGCCTGGGCTACTGCGACTACTCCTGCACGGCGTGCGGCCACGTCTGCCCGTCGGGCGCGATCCCGCGGCTGCCGCTGGAGGAGAAGCGCACGCAGGTGCTCGGCCTCGCCGTCATCGACAGGGACCGCTGCCTGCCCTGGGCCCAGGACAAGCCCTGCATCGTCTGCCAGGAGATGTGCCCCGTCGCGCCCAAGGCGATCCTGCTGGACGAACGTCGCGTCGTGACCGGGGCCGAGGGCCGCCAGGACTACGTGCAGCGGCCCCGCGTGCTCACCGAGCGCTGCATCGGCTGCGGCATCTGCGAGTACAAGTGCCCCCTGGAGGGGCCGGCCGCCATCGTGGTGATGCCGGCCGACCCGGCGCTGGCCCACGGCGGCACCGTGGGGCAGCGGCCGCGCCGCTCGATATACTCCGCACATGACACCCACGCCTGACGACATCATCGCCGACCTGCGCGTCTCCCCCACGTTCGCGCGTCTTGACGACGGCCAGCTGCGTTCCCTGGCGGAGATCGCCCGGCCGCTGGACCTGCCGGCGGAGACCACCGTCTTCCTGCAGGGCGACGACGCCACCGCCCTCTACCTGCTCGCGAGGGGCCGCCTGAAGGTCTTCAAGCTCCTCCGCGACGGGCGCACCGCGACGGTACGGCACGTGGACGCCGGCCAGACCTTCGCCGAGGCGGCCCTCTTCCACGACGAGTACCCGGCCAACACCGAGACGATGACCGACTGCAGGCTCTACTGCTTCGAGACCGAGGACGTGCTCGCCCTGCTCGCCGCCCAGCCGCAGTTCGCCGTCAACATGATCGCCTCGATGGCGTACCTGCTGGGCCTGCTGAACAGCCGCGTGGAGGAGCTGCTGCTGCCGGTGCCCGCCCGCGTGGCGCGCTACCTGCTGGACCTCGCCGACCGGCAGCTCGACCTGCCGCACCGGGCGGCCGGGGAGACCGCGACGGGGGCCGGCAAGAGGCCGGCGGCGGTGCTGCCCGACCACCCCCGCGTCGTGCGGCTCCCGACGAGCAAGCGGGAGATGGCGGCGCGCCTGGGCACCGTCCCCGAGACGCTGAGCCGCACCTTCGACCGCCTCAAGCGCGCCGAGGTCATCCGCATGAGCGGCGACCACGAGCTCATCGAGATCCTGAGCTTCGACAAGCTCCACCGCCTGGCGCAGGACTGACCCAGAGCCCACCGGGCACCAGGAGCCGGGCCCGGCGGCGTGCGCGGGCCCGTCAGGTCAGCCCTTTGAACGCCTCCTCGAGCCCCGCCTCGACGTCCACCGGCGCGCGCCCGCCGGCGGCGGACTGCTCGCCCCACACCGGCCGCTCGCCGGCGTCATGGGGTAGCCGTAGTAGGCCTTGCGGCCGCCGCGGATGAGCCCCAGGCCGGCGGCCTCGAGCCCCGTCATCACCGGCAGCGGGCCCGCCGCCGGCAGGTCGACGAGCAGCTTCTCGGTGGCGAGGTCGTACCCCAGGCGCGCCACCCGCAGGTTGAGCTCGGTCTGTTTGGGCTGGTACCTGCGGACGACGTCCTCGAGCACCTCCCACGGGATGGAGATGGCCTTGCAGAACGCCCCCAGGATCGCGGTGTTCCGCATGACCGCCGATGAGTACCGAGAAGGAGTCCACGGGAAGATGGTACAAGACGGTGAGGAGGTGTGGTGGACGAGATCCCCGTTCCGCACGACCTGCAGATCGCCCTGCACGACGACCCCGAAGCGGCCGCGGCGTTCGCCGCCCTGCCGCACCCGCACCGGCGCGAGTACGTCGACTGGATCCTCGAGGCGCGCCGCCCGGAGACACGGGTGCGGCGCGTCGAGCAGACCGTCGAGCGCGTGAAGGCGGAGGCCGCCGGACGCTGACGCCGCGGCGGCCTGTGGGGCTCCCTCGCCAACGGACAGGGCATGGGCCGCCGCCTGTTCTTCAAGGTCGTCACGCCGGACTGAGCAGACCGTTGTGCCGGGGAGACCCGCCGGAGTAGCCTTGGGCGGCACGGAGCACGGCAGACGGGCGGCGCACGAGCCGCGAGACGCCGCCGGTGACCGAGGGGGTCTCGACATGCTGCTGAGCACGCTGGTGGACGCGGTCGCGAGACGCCGTCCGGACCACCTCGCCGTGATCGACGGACCCGCACGGCTCACGTACGCGGAGCTCGCCGCCGCCCGGGCCAAGGTCACAGCAAGTCTGGCTGCCGCAGGGCTTCGACCCGGCGACCGCCTGGCCGTCCTCTCGCCGAACTGCGCGGAGCTCGTGGTCACCTACCACGCGGCGTTCCTGGCGGGGGTCGTCCTGGTGCCGGTCAACACACGTCTGGCGGCGCCCGGGATCGAGTACGTCCTCGGCCACAGCGGCGCCGAGGCGCTCGTCGTCGACCACCGCCTCGTCGACAGGCTGCCGGCGGACGGCGCCGGCATCCCGACGGGCCGCGTCTGGGTGATCGGCGGCCGGGACGCCACGTTCGACCGCCTGCGGCGCGGCGACGCCACGCCGCCGCCGGGGCGCCCGCAGGCGCAGCCCGGCGACGTGGCGGCGATCCTCTACACCTCCGGCACCACCAGCCGGCCGAAAGGCGTGACGCACACGCACTCGTCGCTGTGGCACACGGCCGCGAACCAGGCGTGGTCCCAGGAGTTCGGCTCCGGCGACGTCCACCTGGTCTCGCTGTCGGCGGCGCACATCGCGGGCTTCGGTGGCCAGCTCCTCACCGCGGCCTACGCCGGCGGGACGGTCGTGCTGCTCGCCGACCCCTCGCCGGCGTCGATCCTCGAGACCGTCGAGCGGCACCGGCCGACGTACCTGCAGATGACGCCGGCGATCCTCGCCGAGACGCTGGATGCGGTCGCCTCGCCCGCACAGCTCGCGAGCGTGCGCTGCTGCCTCGCCGGCGGGGACGAGGTGCCGCACAGCACGCACGAGAGGTTCCGCGCACTCACGGGCCGCAACGTGACCGAGGTCTGCGGCATGACCGAGTCGTTCAGCTACCTGATGAACCCCCCGTTCGGCGACCAGCGCGCGGGGTCGATCGGCGTGCCGGCCCACGGCACCCGGGTCCGCATCCTCACGCCCGGCGGCACCGACGCGGGCGCGGGCGAGGTCGGTGAGCTCGCCGTGCAGTCCGCCGCCACCATGAGCGGCTACTGGGACGATCCCGGCAAGACGGCGGCCGTGCTGCGCGACGGCTGGCTGCACACCGGCGACATGGGCCGCGTCGACGAGGACGGCTGGTACTTCTTCGCGGCGCGCCGGGCCGACATGATCATCCGCGGCGGCTCCAACATCTCGCCGCTGGAGGTAGAAGACGTCCTCACGGCGCACCCTGCGGTCCTGGAGGCCGCCGTCGTCGGCGTGCCCGACCCCGTGTTCGGGCAGCGCGTGGCCGCCGCCGTACGGCTGCACCCGGGGGCGCAGGCGACGCCGGAAGACCTGCTCTCGTTCGCCCGCCGGCAACTCGCCGAGTACCAGACGCCGGAGCGGCTGGAGGTCGTCGACGCGCTCCCGCACAACGCGACCGGCAAGGTCGACAGGCACGCCGCGCTGCGGGCGCTCTCCGGGCAGTCCGGCACAGCCGGCGCCTGACGGCCGCGATCCGGGGAGAGGTCCGCCGACGGCGGCCTCGCCCCGCGGCCCCCGCGACTTCCCGGCCACCATTGACGCAGGTCAAGGTTGAGAAGTCTTGCACATGCGTACAGTAAGCAACGTCATCACAGTGCCACTCGAGGCGCCGGCGAGCGAAGCTCCCACCGGCGCCTTCCTGTCACCAGACGCAGACGAAAGCGAGCATCAATGCCGGTCCGCAGCATCATCAAGATCGACGAAGACCTCTGTACCGGGTGTGGCGACTGCGTCACCCCGTGCGCCGAAGGCGCCATAGAGATAATCGACGGCAAGGCCAGGGTGATGAAGGAGGAGCTGTGCGACGGCGCCGGCTTCTGCCTCGCCGTCTGTCCAGAAGGAGCGCTCACAGTGGAAAAGCGTGAAGCCCCCGCGTTCGACGAGGACGCCGCGGCCGAGAAGGTGGCCGAGAAGCTGGCCGCCGCCGTGACCATCAAGCAGACCTGTTTCAACTGCGGCCGCAGCGAGATGGACGCCGTCCTCTTCCCTGCGCGCAGCAAGGGCGAGAGCACCTGGGTGTGCGTCAAGTGCCTCCCGGCTCTCATCCACGGGTGAGGCGGAGGCCCCCGCCCCACCCCCGGACGGCGCCGACTGAACCACGCAGAGGGTTCAGCGAGGAGTGTGCCGCAGAGGCACTCCTCACTGAGCCGGCGCCGTCCTCTTCCGCCTGTCAGGCGCCGCCGGCGTCAGAACCTTCCAAACCTCCCAGGAGGAGTCAATGGCCGACAGTTACCACGCTTCAGTCCACACGATGCTCGAGCAGACGCGGGACGACGAGAAGGAGACGGCGTTCGACCGCTTCGCCGACCAGGGCAACCGCTGCGGCTTCTGCGAGAAGGGCATCCGCTGCTCGCTCTGCTCCCAGGGCCCGTGCCGCATCACCGAGAAGGCCCCGCGCGGCGTCTGCGGCATCGACGCCGACGGCATGGCGATGCGCAACTTCCTGCTGCAGAACACCATGGGCACCGCCACTTACACGTACCACGCCGTCGAGGTCATGAAGACCCTCAAGGCGGCCGAGGACGGCGGCACCTTCCAGATCAAGGACTGGAGCAAGCTCGAGATGCTCGCCGGCGTGCTGGGCGAGACCACCGAGCCGCGTGACACCCTGGCCAGGCGCGTCGCCGACGCCCTCCTCCAGGAGTTCAACCGCGACCACCAGAGCCCGTCGCCGCTGGTCGAGAAGATGGCCCCGGCTCCGCGCGTCGCCAAGTGGAAAGAGCTCGGCATCATGCCGGGCGGCGTGTTCCACGAGAACATGTACGCCACCTCGAGCTGCCTCACCAACGTCGACGGCAACTACGTCTCGCTCGCCCTCAAGGGCCTGCGCCTCGGCATCGCCACCGCCTACGGCGCCCAGATCCCGCTCGAGCTCGCTCAGGACGCCCTCTTCGGCACGCCGCAGCCGCACCCCGTCAAGGTCGACCTCGGCATCATCGACGGCGAGTACGTGAACATCGTCGTCAACGGCCACGAGCCCATGGTGGGTGCCACCCTCATCGAGGCCGCGCACGCGCCTGCCGTACAGGAGAAGGCCAAGGCGGCCGGCGCCAAGGGCCTGCACATCGTCGGCTCCATCGAGACCGGCCAGGAGCTCATCCAGCGCTACGAGGTGGACGACGTCTTCGTCGGTCTCACCGGCAACTGGCTGAGCGAGGAGCTGGCCGTGGCGACCGGCGGCATCGACGTGTTCGCCGCCGACATGAACTGCACCGTGCCGACCCTCGGCGCCCTCTGCGCCGCCCACGGCACCCTGCTCGTCCCCGTCAGCGACCTGGTCGGCATCGACGGCGCCGAGGCGCCCGTGGTGTTCGCGCCCGAGAAGGCCGCCGAGCAGGCCCAGCAGCTCATCGACATGGCCATCGCGAACTATCCGACCCGCCGCGCCAAGAACACCTACGTGCCCAAGCTCCCCGTGGGCGACGCCGTTGCCGGCTTCAGCACCGAGTCCATCCTCGGCGCGCTCGGCGGCAGCCTCGACCCGCTGCTCGACGTCATCAAGAACGGCACGCTCAAGGGCGTCTGCGGCCTCGTGAGCTGCTCCACGCTGCGCGACAGCGACCAGGACAGCCACACCGTGTCCATCGCCAAGGGGCTCATCAAGAACGACGTACTGGTGCTGGCCATGGGCTGCGGCAACGCCGGCCTGCAGGTCGCGGGCCTCGAGGCAGCCGAGGCCAAGGAGCTCGCCGGCCCGGGCCTCAAGGCCGTCTGCGAGCTGCTGGGCATCCCGCCGGTGCTGAGCTTCGGCACCTGCACCGACACCGGCCGCATCCTGCTGCTGGTCGGCGCCATCGCCGACGCCCTCGGCGTGGACGTCCCGGCCCTGCCGGTGGTCGCCACGGCACCCGAGTACATGGAGCAGAAGGCCACCATCGACGCCATGGCCGCGCTGGCCTTCGGCCTGTACGTGCACGTGAACCCCGTGCCGTTCGTGACCGGCGCGCCGAACCTGGTCAAGCTCGTCACCCAGGACCTGCCGAGCGTGACCGGCGGCAAGCTGGCCGTCGAGACCAATGCCCACGAGGCCGTGACCGCGATGCTCAGTCATATCAACGAGAAGCGCGCCGCCCTGGGCATCTGAGCACGTCACACCGACCGGACGCCGGCGGCGCAGCCGCCGCCCCGGCAGAAGGCCGCGGCGGGACCGGCACACCAGCCAGTGAGCCGGAGCCCCCCGCGGAGAGGGCGGGGAGTGCGACAGCACTCCCCGCCCTCTGTGCGTCTGCCCACGCGGACGCCCCGCTCCCCCCTCGCGACACCGCCCGCACCCGTCGCACCACCCGCACGACGGATGTTCCATGGGTCCGGCTGCCGCTCCAGAGTAGCGTCTGGTGCTTAGGCCGGAGCGACTCTCTGGGGGCGGGCGCAGCGGTGTCCGGCCTCCCCGGCCCGCGGCAAGGGACCTGTAGGCGCCTGCAAGGAGGCAGACCGTGACGAGACGAATCCGGACGACCGCGCTGATGGCGGCGATCGCGGCGGTCCTGTGCCTGGGGTCGGCCGCAAGCGCCCTGGCGACGCCGTCGCTCACCAGCGTCAGCCCCACCTCGGGGAGCAACGCCGATCCCGGTTCCATCACGCTGCGGGTCAACGGCCAGAACCTCACCGACTTCCTCTCCACGCCCGACGTCACGCTGTCGATGGCGAGCGAGCCCTACGCCCAGATCTACGCGACCGACGTGAGCGTCGTCCCTGCGCTCGGCGGCCAGTGGATCGAGTGCTACGTCGACCTGTACGGGAAGACGGCCGGCACGTACGACGTCCAGGTGTCCGGCCTCACCCGCTTCGGTCAGTACGTCCCCGACACCTACACGCTGAAGAACGCGTTCAAGGTGACGGGCACCTCGCCGATCGCCAAGCCGACCATCGCCTCGATCAAGCCCGCGACCGCGACCGCCGGGGGCCCGGCCTTCAAGCTCACCGTGTACGGCTCCAACTTCTCGGCCGGGGCCGGGGGCTCGCTGCCGGCCGTGATCTACTGGAACTCCACGGCGCTCACGACCTCCCCGGTCGGCAACAACTGGACGACCACCCTCTCGGCCACCGTCCCGGCCTCGTTCATCGCCTCGGCGGGTACCGCGTCCATCACCGTCATGAACCCGCTGCTGGGCGGGGGGACGAGCTCCAACGCCATCCGCTTCACCATCACCACCGTCCAGCCGACCCTGACGAACGTGAGCCCCACGAGCGGCTTCGCGAGGTACTACCAGCCGTACCTGCTCACGCTCACCGGCACCGACTTCCAGACCTCGTCGCAGGTGCTCGTGAACGGCGCGGTGCACAGCGCCACCTACGTGAGCGCCACCCGGATGACAGTGCAGCTGACGGCCGCCGACATCGCCGGCCCGGGCACCCTCAACATCGCGGTGCGCAACTCCGCCGGCGGCATGCCGACCAACACACAGACGTTCACGATCATGGCCGACACCACGGCACCGGTGACCACCATCAGCGGCGCCGACAACGCCTGGCACAACACGCCGGTGACGCTGAGCGTCGGCGCGAGCGACCCGGGCGGGCCCGGCGTCCTCTCCACGTACTACGGCATCGGCGTCTCGCCCACGCTCGTGCTCAGCGGCAGCACCATCACCGTGCCGGCCCCGGCCGGCGGCGCCGGCGACGGGGCCAGGCTGGTGCAGGTGTACTCGAAGGACAAGTGCGGCAACGCCGAGACGCCGCCGGTCACGGCGACCGTCAACATCTGCACCAAGGGTCCTGACACCAGCGCCTTCGCCCCGGCGAGCGTCAAGAAGGGCAAGAAGCTCAAGCTGGGCTACGAGTGCGACAGCATCACGCCGCAGTGCAGCGTCACCATCAGGATCTTCAAGGCGAACGGCGCCACCGCCAAGACCATCGCGGTCGGCCAGAAGCCGTCCAACAAGCAGGGCAGCTACAGCTTCACCTGCAATCTGGCGCCGGGCAACTACAAGGTCAAGGTGTTCGCCGTCGACGCGGCCGGCAACCAGCAGTCCTCGCAGGACGGCGATTCCTTCAGCGTCACGAAGTGACGTCCGCACAGAGGCGGCTCAGGGGGGCCTGAGCCGAGCGTGAGAGACGAGGCCGGGGAGTGCCACACCGCTCCCCGGCCTCGACGCCTCGAGAGGCACCCGCCCGACCTCCGCCACCCCGAGCCGAGCGATCCGCTGTCTGAGCTCGCCAGAGGCGGCCGGGTTTCTCAGCGCGCCCGCGCCACGGCGTCGCGCATGCGCTTCCCGAACTCCGCGAGCGGCTCGCCCCACCACACGGCGACGCGCCTGAGCGCCCAGCGCCGCTGCGGGACGGCGGCGCCGTACTTGACCCCGGTGGCGGCGAGGTACCCCGCCTGCCGCGCCGCCCGTTCCACGCGCCCGTTGGACTCGCCGTAGGGGTAGCAGAAGAAGTCCACCCGCTGGTGGAACCTCCCGCGCAGGACGCGCCGGGACTGGGTGAGCTGGTACCGCAGCCGGGACGGCGACAGCCGCGTCAGCACCTTGTGGTCCATGGTGTGCGAACCGATCTGCCAGCCCCACGCGACCATGCGCCGCACCTTGGCGTCGGTGAGCGTCGTGCCCCGGTCGACGACGAGGTTGAGGACCGCGGACCAGTGATACGGCCTGAGGAGGCGCGCGGCGTTGGTGTACTGGTCGATGTAGCCGTCGTCGAACGAGAGCACGACGGGACGCCGCGGCAGCGTCCCCTCCCCGTTCCAGGCCTGCCACACCCGCGACAGGGCGACGGGGTGGTAGCCGTGACTGCGAAGATAGGCGAGCTGCCTCCTGAACTGTCGCGGGCTGACGTACATGGCCGGGGCGCCGTCGCGGTGCTCCTGCACGTGGTGGTACATCAGGATGGGGACCGGCGTCCGGTCGGCCCACGAGCGGCCCGAGACCTGGGCCTTCGCGGCCGGGGGCGGCGCGCCGGCGCCGGCCGGCGGCGCGCCAGCGGCCAGGGCGAACGCGAATGCCGCGGCGGCGGCGGTCGCGACGAGCGTCCGCGCTATCGCGGCGCCGCGCCCGCGGCGGCCGCGGCGAACGCCGGTCTTCAGAGTGCACGAAGGATCGCCCACGGCTCGACTGTACCACCAGCGCCGGAAGGGAGCCCGGCGCGGCCCGCCGGCGGAGGCGCGAACCACTCCGCCGGGCCGGGCGTCATCTGGACAAGCATTCCGATTGCCTTTGTCCCCGGAACGTGTACAATCCCGCGAACCGGTCGAGGCACCAAGGTGTACCCCGGACGCGGTCGAGGACCCGCGACGGTCCGCACTCAGGGGCGGATGGAGCGGCGCCGACCACCGACTCCGGGGGAACATGTGGCGAGGGCGGGGCTCACAGAGCCCCGCCCTCGTGGTTTCTGCAGGCCCCGGATCCCGCCCTCCGGAGGTCGGCGCCGGCCGGCGCGAGCCCGGCGTCAGAGCTCCAGCAGCTCGAAGCCGCTCGACGGCTCGCGGCGGCGCACGGCGTCGCTGCCTGTGAGCTCGAGCACGACGGCCTCCGCCACGACCCACGCCGTCACCCCGGCGCGGATGCAGCCGGTCGTGACGTCGGCGTCACGCCCGAACGAGGCGTGCAGGTGCAGCACCGGCCTGCCCGACTCGTCCGGGAACAGGGTGCCGGCGCCCACCATCTCGTGCACGTCGTGCAGCGCCCGCTGCATGGGCGTGACCGGCCGGGCCGCCGCGTCTTCGGGGCCGACGACGAGGCGGCTGCCGCCGGTCGCTCCGCCGAGCAGGATCACGGCGGCGCGCGCGATGCCTTCGGCCCGCGCCGCCTCCTCGATGCACTCGTGGACCACGTCCCCGTCCTCGAGCCGGATGACCAGGGCCCGGCCCAGGGACGCCGCTGCGTACTTCATCGGGAGCCTCCTCACGGCGCCGGGCGCCGCTCGTCGTCGGGTGCGTGTGCGGATTCTACGCCGCGGCCGGCCAACCCACGTCCGCCGGCACCGGCCTGGAGGCCGGCGCGCCGCTTCGCCGTCCGTCAACCTTGCTAGACTCCGGGGCGTGGTCCTCACGCCCGCCCCCACCGGTCCGGCGGCCTGCGCGCCGTCCCTCGCCCGCGCCCTGCTGCGCGACGTCTTCGGCTTCCCGGAGTACCGCCCGCACCAGGAGGAGATCGTCGAGCACCTCGTCGCCGGCGGCGACGCCTTCGTGCTCATGCCCACCGGCGGCGGCAAGTCGCTCTGTTACCAGCTGCCGGCGCTCGTGCGTCCCGGCGCCGGCATCGTCGTCTCACCGCTCATCTCGCTGATGAAGGACCAGGTCGACGCGCTGCGGGCGGCCGGCGTACGCGCCGCCGCCTACAACTCGTCGCTCGAGGCAGACGAGGCCCGCGCGGTGCTGCGCGACCTGCACGGCGGCCGCCTGGACCTTCTGTACGTGGCACCCGAGACGCTCATGACCGAGGGGTTCCTCGAGCGGCTCGGCCGGCTCGCGGCTCCCGGCCCGGAAGGCACGGCGCCGCCGGCCGGCGACGCTCCGGCCGGTACCGCCGGCATCGCCCTCTTCGCCATCGACGAGGCGCACTGCGTCAGCCAGTGGGGTCACGACTTCCGGCCCGAGTACGTCCAGCTCGGGCAGCTCCGTGACCTGTTCCCCGGCGTCCCCATCCTCGCCTGCACCGCCACCGCCGACCCGGAGACGCGCGACGACGTGCGCGCCCGGCTCGGCCTGTCCGGGGCGCCGGTCTTCGTCACCGGCTTCGACCGGCCCAACATCCGCTACACCGTCGTCGAGAAGCGCGAGCCGCTGCACCAGCTGCAGCAGTTCCTCGCGGGGCACGCCGGCGAGGCCGGCATCGTGTACTGCCTGTCGCGCAGGCGCACCGAGGAGGTCGCCGAGAAGCTCCGGGCCCACGGCGTGCCGGCGGCGGCCTACCACGCCGGCCTGCCTGCCGACGAACGCGGGCGCGTGCAAGACGCCTTCGCCGCCGACGACGTCCTGGTCGTGGTCGCCACCGTCGCCTTCGGCATGGGCATCGACAAGAGCAACGTGCGTTTCGTGGTGCACTACGACCTCCCCAAGACGGTCGAGAGCTACTACCAGGAGACCGGCCGCAGCGGCCGCGACGGCCTGCCCGCCGAGGCGCTTCTGCTGTTCGGGCTCGGCGATGCGGCGATCGTCCGAAGCCTCGTGGAAGGCGGCGGCCGCACCGGCAACGGAGACGACGAGTCCGAGCGCGACCCCGAGCGCGTGCGCATCGAGTTGCACAAGCTCAACGCCATGGTCGGCTACGCCGACGGGCTCACCTGCCGCCGGGAGGCGCTGCTGGGCTACTTCGGCGAGCCGTACCCGGCGCCGTGCGGCAACTGCGACATCTGCCTCGAGCCGCCGGAGACCTTCGACGCCACGGAGCAGGCGCAGATGGCGCTCAGCTGCGTCTACCGCCTGTGGGAGCGCGACGGCTTCGGCTACGGCGTCGGCTACGTCATCGACGTCCTCCGCGGCAGCGGGAACGAGAAGATCCTCGCGCGCGGCCACGACCGGCTCAGCACGTTCGGCATCGGCACGGAGCTGAGCCGCGACCACTGGCAGAGCCTCATCCGGCAGCTCATCCACCGCGGCTTCCTCACGCAGGACATCGCGCGGTTCTCGGCGCTGCGTCTCACCGACGCGGCACGCCCGCTGCTGCGCGGCGAGCAGACGCTCGTGCTCGCGAAGCCGCGCACGCGCGTGCCGAGCGCGAAAGAGCGCAAGGCGGCCGACCGGCGAGCGCGCGCCGCGAGCCTCGCCGGTCTCGAGGTCGACGAGGAGCTGTACGGCCGTCTGCGCGCGCTGCGCAAACGCCTCGCCGATGCCCAGCGCGTCCCGGCCTACGTCGTGTTCAGCGACGCCACACTGGCCGAGATGGCGGCGCGCAGACCGCTCACCGCCGGCGACCTCCTGACGGTCACCGGCGTCGGCCAGGCCAAGCTCGAGCGCTACGGCGAGGAGTTCCTCGCGGTCATCGCCGGGGAGCCGGGCGAGAGCTGAGCACGCCGCCGGGCAGGCCGGCGGCGGGGGCGAGACCGCCCCGCCCGGCACCGTCCGGCCCGGCCGCGCCTCAGGCGCCGGGAGCCGGCCCCCGGCTGAGCCCGGCGGCGACCAGCAGCGCCAGCGCCGCCGGGGCATACCACATGCCGATGGTGAACCCCGAGACGACCACGAAGCCGATGAGCACGAGGCCGGCCGCCCACAGCAGCACCCGGCGCCCCCACACGGCGCAGTACATGCCGAACGCGGCGAGCGCCACCGGCACGCACAGCAGGCCGGCGACCCACCAGCCGTTCGCCTCGATGAGCGAGGCGCTGGAGGACGTCGTGGTCACCACCCCCGAGGACGAGACCGCCGACGTCGCTCCCTGGTAGAAGTCCGGATCGAGCGCCAGCCAAAGACCGGCGGCTGCGGCGAGGACCACGGCGATCGCGGCAGCCCAGACAGATGGACGCGTGCGGCCGGTCACGGACGCCCGCACGGCACCGCGGGCCACCTCGTCCTCACGGCGCCGGCCGCCTCCTCCGGGCCGCTTCAGCGGTACCCGGCGGCCCGGAACAGCTCGGGCACCGAGACGGCCTCGTAACCGCGCGCCTTGAGGCCGGCGAGGATCGTGGGCAGCGCGGCGGCCGTCTGCGGACGCAGGTGCAGGCACACGATGGCGCCGGAGTGCACGCGCGAGAGCACGTGGGAGGCGATGGCAGAGGAGCCGGGCTCGCGCCAGTCCTGCGGGTCGACGTCCCAGAGCACGATGCGGCTGAAGCCGGCGGAGCCGGCGGCCGAGACCGTCGTGCCGTTGTACGCGCCGTACGGCGGGCGGCAGTACTGCACCGGCGTCGCCTGCGCGGCGTTCCACCACGGGGACTCGCTGCGGACGAGCTCGCTCCGCACCTGCGCGTAGCTCTGCCGGGTCATGTCGGTGTGCGACCAGCCGTGGGAGCCTATGGCGTGGCCCTCGGCGAGGGTGCGCCGCGCGAGCGACGGGCTCGCGGCGACGTACGGGCCGAGCGGGAAGAAGGTCGCGTGCATGTGATACCGCTTCAGCGTGTCGAGTATGGACGCCCACGGACCGGCGCCGCCGTCGTCGAACGTCAGGGCGATGCGCTTGCCGGCCCCGCTCACGCGCCGCCAGACCTTGGCGGGCGCGGCGCGGTAGTCACGGAACTTCCTGACGCTCGTCTCGGTGGTGTTCCCGGCCTCGTCGGTGATCGTGAGGCTCACCCGGTAGAGGCCGGGCTCGAACGCCTTGCCGTTCCTGTAGCGCGGCACCACCTCGATGGACCGCGAACCGGTCGTGCGCTCGAGGCCCTTCTTCGCCGCCGCGAAACTGCCGTACTGGTCCGTGGCGCGCCAGGCGATCCGGACCGTGGGCGACAGGTCGTGCACCACGAAGCTGAACTTGACCGGCCCGCTGCCTTCGAGCACCGCCGGCGAGACGCCGCTCCACTTGAACGCCGGCTGCCTCGTGTCGATCCTGACGACCGCGCTCCGTGTCGGCTCGACGGCGCCGTCCTCGCCGACCGAGTAGTAGCGCACGGTGACCTCGCCGTCGTTGGCGTGGTCCCTGGGGGCAGGGACCTTGACGGTGGTGCCCTTCTCCCAGGCGCCGTCGCCGACCTGGTACGTGGTGTAGGCGACGGCGGAGCCGCCGGGGGCGACGGAGAGGTGCAGGGTGACGGTGTCGTTGTGCCAGCGATCGTCGTCGCCGGTGACCGTGGTCACGGGAGGCGCGCCCGGGAGGGTGGTCGGCGCCACGGCCGAGAGGATGCCGAAGGCGTCGCCGCGGTACGTCTGCAGCGCTTCGGGGGCGGGCGGGGGCGGCGTCGCGAACGCAGCCGTGACGACGCTGTAGGCGCCAGGCAGCGACAGTACGACGGCGGCGGCGGCGATGATCAGCGGACGAAGCATTCCTGGCCCCTCGTCGTGCCGGGCCTCACTGCGGAGGCCCGGCTCGCTCTGCGTCTGTTGTCTTGTCTCGACATTTCGGGGGACGACCTTGAATGCCTGCAGGTGCACGGGAAGGAGCAGGAGGGCGGGCCGCCGGGGGAACGTCGTCCGGGACGCGCCGTCGCCCGTGGTAGCCTTGCCGGGTGAGTCCCTCCTTCTTCGCAACCGTGCCCCACGGTCTCGAGTCGCTGCTCGCCGGCGAGCTGCGCGGGCTCGGCGCGGAGCACGTGAAGCAGGCCCGCGCCGGCGTGGCCTTCTCGGGCTCGCTCGAGACCGCCTACCGGGTCCTCCTGTGGTCGCGGCTGGCTGGGCGCCTGCTGCTGCCGCTCGTGTCGGGACCGGCCCGCGACGGCGACCAGCTCTACGCGACGGCGCAGCGCGTGGACTGGAGCGCGCACCTGGCCCCTGGGGGGACGCTGGCCGTGGACTTCAACGGTCTCACGGACGCCATCCGCGACACCCGCTTCGGCGCCGTGCGCATCAAGGACGCGGTCGCCGACCAGTTCCGCGAGCGGCACGGGGGCACGCGACCGTCGGTGGACGTTCGCCACCCGGACGTGCGCATCAACGCGCACCTCGTGCAGGGGCACGTGACGGTCTCGCTCGACCTGAGCGGGGAGAGCCTGCACCGGCGCGGCTACCGCACCGACAAGGTGCAGGTGGAGGCCCCGCTCAAGGAGCACCTCGCCGCGGCGATGCTGCTGTACGCGGCGTGGCCACAGGAGGCGGCCGCCGGGGGCAGCCTGCTTGACCCGCTGTGCGGGTCGGGCACGCTGCCCATCGAGGCCGCCATGATGGCGGCGGACGTGGCGCCGGGCCTGCTGCGGGCGGAGGCCGCCGAAGCAGGCAGACGGTACAGCGCCGGCGAGCGGCGGGACGGCGGTGCGGAGCGCCCGGCCGGCCGGCGGCAGGGACCGTCCACGCACGGGCGCCAGCCCGCCGAAGCGCCGGCGGAGTTCGGCTTCCTGCGCTGGCGGGGACACGACACCGCCGCCTGGCACGCGCTCGTCGCCGAGGCCAGGGAGCGGCGAGGGGCCGGGCTGAGCCGCCTGCGGGCGGTGGCACCCGGCCAGACCATCGCCGGCGGCGACCACGACGCGCGCGCCGTCGACGTCGCGCTCGCCTGCGTGCGGCGTGCCGGCCTGGACGGCGTGGTGACGATCACGCGCGGCGAGCTGGGGGCGCAGAGCGCGCCCGCGCCGCGCGGCCTGCTCGTCGCCAACCTGCCGTACGGCGAGCGCCTCGGGCGCCGCGAGGATGCCGAGGCGCTCGCGGCGGAGCTCGGGGAGCACGCCCGCCGCGCCTTCCCCGGCTGGCGCGCGGCGCTGCTCACCGGCGGCCCCCCGCAGGCCCGGGCCGCCGGCCTCGACGTCAAGCGCGAGACGAAGCTCCGCAACGGGCCGCTCGAGTGCACGCTGATCTACGCGGACCTGGGCGGCGGCACGGCTTCGGGTCCGGCGCCGGAAGGCGCGCCGCACGACGGCGCCGCGCCCGGCGCGCCCGCTGCCGCCTCGCCGCATCCCGCCGAACGCACCCCGCGCGAGGCCGCACGCAGCGGCCAGGGCGCCGGCCTGCTCGGCGGCGGCGCCGAGCAGTTCGCCAACCGCGTGCACAAGAACCTGCGCCGGCTGGGTCGCCAGCTCCGGCGCGAGGGCATCACCTGCTACCGGCTGTACGACGCCGACCTGCCGGAGTTCAACCTCGTCGTGGACGTGTACGGCGACTGGGCGCACGTCCAAGAGTACGCCGCCCCCGGTGAGATCGACCCGTCCAGGGCGGCGCGGCGCCTCGAGGACGCCGTCGCCGTCGTCGGCGCCGAGCTCGGCCTGCCGCCAGAGCGCGTCGTCATGAAGCAGCGCCGCCGGCAGCGCGGCACCGCGCAGTACGAGCGCCGCGCGCGCACCGGCGAGGTCCTCACCGTGACCGAGGACGACCTCTCCTACCTCGTGAACCTGCACGACTACCTGGACACAGGCTTCTTCATCGACCAGCGCCTGACGCGCCGCCTCGTGCGCTCGCTCGCCGGCGGGCGCCGCTTCCTCAACCTGTTCGCGTACACCGGCACGATGACCGTCAACGCGCTCGCCGGCGGCTCGCCCTCTTCGACGACCGTGGACCTCTCGCCCACCTACCTCGAGTGGGCGCAGCGGAACCTGAAGGCGAACGGGTTCACCGCCGTGCCGGCCGGAAGCCCCGAGCGCGGCGGCGGGTCCGGCGGCCGCCGGGAAGCGGGCGACCGCGGGGCCGGCGGAGCGCACAGCGGCCACCGGGACGCGGGCGACCGCGGGTCTGGCGGAACGCACGGCGGCCGCCGCGACACGGCGAAGGCGGCGGCCGCGTCGCCCCACGCGCTCGTCCAGGCCGACTGCCTCCGCTGGCTCGCCACGGCCGAGGGCCAGTACGACCTCGTCTGGCTCGACCCGCCGACGTTCTCCAACTCCAAGCGCATGGGTCGCGCCACCTTCGACGTGCAGCGCGACCACGCCGACCTGCTGCGCATGACGGCGCGCCGCCTCCTCGCGCCCGGCGGCATCCTCCTGTTCGCCACCAACCGCCGCGGCTTCCGCCTGCACCGCGACGACCTCTCCGGCCTCGCCGTCACCGACCTGTCGCGAGCCACGCTCCCCTTCGACTGCACCCGGGCCGCCAACCGGCACCACGTCTTCCGCCTGGAGCACGCCGGCCACTGAGCGGCGCGGCGACCGCGTCGCCGCTCGTTCGCGCACCTCGCAAGCACGTCCAACGGCGCCCGTACTTGCCTTTGATCAAGGTGCGGGAAGACTGCTTGGGGTGGGATGCCTTGTGCACACCTGCACAAGAGGGGAGAGGGGGAGTCCATGGTACGAAGACTGGTCCTGTGCCTGCTGGCGGTCGTGGTCATGCCACTGCTGCTCGCCGGCGCGGCGGCGGCGGCCACGTACACGCCCGCCGAGTGCGTCACCTGCCACACGTCGCTCACGCCCGGCATCGTCACGCAGTTCAACAACGGGGTGATGTCCAAGCACGGCGTGACCTGCGTCAGCTGTCACGGCAACGACCACAGCGTCATCGTCGCCTCGGGCGGCAAGGTGCCGGCGAGCACGTGCGCCACCTGCCACGCCGGCGAGTACGGGGAGTTCGCCCACAAGGATGGGGCAGGCGCCTACACCAACAAGCACGCTCTCGGCTGGACGCGAATGACCGCCGCCGCGCGCTACAAGGTCATGCCCGAGGCGGAGCGCTACGAGATGTGCGAGCGCTGCCACAACATCGGCTACATCTACGCCGACGGCAGCGTGGGCAAGTGCGACTCCTGCCACACGCGCCACACCTTCTCGAAGGAAGAGGCGCTCGAGCCCGAGGCCTGCGGCACCTGCCACATGGGCCCCGACCACGAGCAGATCGACATGTGGGAGAAGAGCAAGCACGGCGTCGTCTACACCACCGAGAAGGACCGCGTGAACGGTGACTCCGACCGCGCGCCCTCCTGCGTCACGTGCCACATGCCCTCGCAGGTCAACGGCGCCGGCAAGCCGCTGGTGCACGACGTCTCGACCAACATCACCATCGGCACGGTCGCCCAGGGCGCGCGCCTCACCGGCGTGCCGCAGCCCGTCCCGATGCGCACCATCACGCAGGAGGAGTTCACCGCCAAGCGCGCCAAGATGACGGAGATCTGCCGGCAGTGCCACGCGTCGGGTTTCGTGAAGAAGAACCTCGAGGACGCCGACCAGATCAAGGCCGACGTCGACACGCTGCTCTGGGATCCCGTGATGCGCATCCGCGGCCTCTGGTACGACGGGCTGCTGGACCCGATGCCGCTCGACAGGGCGGCCAACCCCCTCTTCGGCCAGAGCCTCGTGCTCGGCGGCCAGCAGCTTTACGGGGGCACGTCTGCCATCGAGCAGCTGTTCTTCAACACCTACAAGTACGACCACGTGAGCACCTTCAAGGGCGCCTACCACATCAACCCGGACCACAGTCACTGGTTCGGCTGGGCGCGCGTGAACGTGGACCGCGACCTCATCGCGGGTGAGGAGGCCAAGCTGCGCCTGCTCGCGATGCCGTACGAGCCGGGCTTCACGGCGAAGAACCTTGTCGCCGGCAAGGTGGCGCGTTTCGACGCCTCCAAACTCGTCGACTGGGGTAACGCCTCGCCGAACTCGTTCTCCTGGTGGTTCGGCGACGGCTCGAGCGAAGGCACCATCACGGTCATGCCGGGCGTCGCCAAGGTGACGCACGTGTTCGCCAAGGCCGGCACCTACAAGGTGCGCATGACGTGCTCCGACACAGACCTCGTGAACGATAGCGCCAACCCGCTGCTGTCGTCGGCGATGCGGACGACCACGCTGAAGGTGAAGGTGGTCAAGAAGTAACGCCGGACCGGACGAGGGGCGAGCGTGGAACGGGACGGGCGCCGCGATAGCGGCGCCCGTCCCGTTCCCGTCTGGGTATACCTCCTGCCGGACACGGCGCCGAAGGCGCCACGAGCAGGAGAGCGGCCATGACCGACACACCATCCGGCGGGGCGGTAGGACGCCGCACCGTCGCCCCCTACGGGTCCTGGACATCGCCGTTGACGGCGGCACTCGTCGCCGGGTCCGCCGTGGGCCTGGGGGCCGTGCGGGCCGCCGGTGACGAGCTGTTCTGGCTCGAGCTGCAGCCCGCGGACGGCGGGCGCAGCGCCCTCGTGCGGCGGCGCCCCGGCGGCGGCATCGCCGACGTCACGCCGCCGGGCGCGAACGTGCGCACCCTCGTGCACGAGTACGGCGGCGGCGCCTACGTGGTCTTCGCGCGGCCGGACGGCGGCGTCACGGCGATCTACAGCGAGTTCGAGGACCAGCGGCTGTACCGGCTGGACCTGGACGGGGATAGCGGCGCGGACGCCGGGGGCGCGGGCGGCACAGGCCCCG
>CAIXSE010000259.1 GCA_903921965.1 uncultured Thermoleophilia bacterium
CCTCATGACCGAGCTGAACACGCGCCGGCGCGACCTCGAGATGGTCCGCGACGCGAGCCTCGACTTCGCCCAGAGCCTCGACATGTCGGAGGTGCTCGAGGCCATCGTCACCCGGCTGCTCAGCGTCCTCGGCATGCACGCCTGCGACATCTTCGAGGTGGACGAGGACAGCAGGGTCCTGCGCATCGTCGTGAGCTACGACGACAGGCAGGTGGGCGACGACGACTGGGAAGGCCGTGAGTTCGCCCCCGACCACTTCGCGGCCGTGGCGGCCGCGGTGGCCGAGAAGCGCCCCGTCATCGTCACCTCGCTCGACGACCCCGCGCTGAACGAGACGGAGCGCGACCTGCTCGCGCGGCACGGCTACGGTACCCAGGTCACCGTGCCGCTGTGGATCCGCGAGCGCGTGCTGGCCGTGATCCAGCTGTACGACACGCGCTCGCGCCGGTTCACGCCTGAGGAGATCGAGCTCACGCGCACCATCGGCCGCTTCGCCGCGCTGGCCGTGGACAAGGCGCGGCTGTTCGAGCGCCAGCGCGTCACCGCGCAGCGCAGCGACCGGCTGGCGCGGCGCCTGCAGCGCCTGCAGTCGTTCGCCGTCGACCTCAACCGGCGTCTCGAGCGCGCCGAGCTGCAGGACGTGCTCGACGAGGTGGTGGCGGCGGCGCTGGACCTGGTCCACGTGCGCGCCGCCGCCGTGCTCAGCGGCTCCGGCGAGTACGTGGCCGCGCAGTCTCTGGCGGTGGCCGGGGGCGCGGGACCGCTCCAGCTGCCTGCCGTTGAGGCCGAACTGCTGCAGCGCTGCCGCGCCGCCATGGCGGTGCCGCCGGACGAGGACTTCGCCGGCGGCGGGCTCAGCCCGGTCGTCGCGCAGAGCGACGGGCTGCTCTTCACGCCGCTGGAGAGCGACGTCCCGCTGCAGGCGTCCACGCTCGTGGTCGCCGACAAGGACGGCGGTGAGTTCGACGAGGAGGACAGGCTCCTGCTGGCCACGCTCGGCGCGCAGCTCAGCGCGAGCCTGCACAACACCACCGCCTACCAGCGCGAGCACGCGATCGCCGAGACGTTCCAGCAGGCCCTGCTCATGACGCCGCCGGCGATCCCCGGCATCGAGGTCGGCGTACGGTACCGGGCCGCCACCGAGGCGGCGCGCGTGGGCGGCGACTTCTACGACCTCATCACCCTGAGCCCGGGCCGGCTCATGGTCATCGTCGGCGACGTCTGCGGCAAGAGCCTGGGCGCGGCCGCCCAGTCGGCCGTGGTGCGGTACATGCTGCGCGCCTACGCCGCCGAGGGCTCCCCGGGCGAGGCGCTCTCGCGGCTCAACTCGGCGCTCATCGCGCAGTCGCCCGACCAGCCCTTCGTCACACTGGTCGTGGCGTACATCGACGTCGCCCGCCACATGTTCGAGTACGCGGTGGCGGGCCACCCGCGGCCCGTCATCCTCGCCGGGCGCCGCGAGTTCCCCATGCCCGGCGACGGCAACGTGCCGGTCGGCATCTTCCGCGGCGCCGTGTACCCCACCAACCGCGCCATCCTGCCCGACGACACCACCATCGTCATGTACACCGACGGCATGACCGACGCCCGCATCCACGGCAAGCTGTTCGGCGAGGAGCGGCTGCGCCAGGCGGTGAGCGACAACCTGCAGCTCTCCGCGCAGGGTCTGGCCGACGCGCTGCTCGAGACGGTGAAGGCGTTCGCCGGCGGCGTGCTGGCCGACGACTGCGCCGTCGTCACCATCCGCCTGCCGTAGCGGAAAGGGCGGGGACCGCCGGGCGCCCGCCCCTCGCGGCTCGCCGCCGCGGCGTCAGCGCCGCGGCGCCGCGCCCAGCGCCGGCTTGCGGCGCCGCGAGAGCCAGATGCCCACCAGCAGCGTCACCACGCCGCCGCCCGCCACGATGGCGGTGTACGTCACCCGCGACTGCCCGGTCGGGATGACCGTCAGGAACAGCACGAGCCCGAGCACCACGAAGAACTCGGCCAGGACGACGGCCACCCACGCGCCGGCGCGCCCGCCGGGCACGCGGTACGGGCGCTGCACGTCCGGGAACTTGCGGCGCAGCACGAGCAGCGCCGGGAACATCAGCGTGTACGGGGCCATGAACGCCACCGACGAGAGCGAGAAGATCGTCCAGAAGATCTGCTCGTTGCCGCCGAACAGGGCGTAGTTGACGACGGTGAGCACGGTGGCCAGCGCCGCCATCAGGACGAAGGCGTAGTCGGGCGTCCCGAAACGGCGGTTGAGGTGGCCGAACACCTTCGGCGCCGAGCGGTCGAGCCCGGTGACGTTGATGCTGTGGTTGGCGCCGGTCGACCAGGTGATCATCGTGCCCACGAAGGTGAACAGCAGCAGGACGATGACGACGTCGTAGGCGACGGTCGTCGCCGTCCCCGAGCCCAGCACCAGGCCGAACGAGAGGTCCATGGCGTCGGCGATGCCGCTGACGATGGAGAGGTCCTCGAGCGGCAGCGCGGCGAGGATGCCGGTCATCCCCAGGATCTGCGTGCCCACGATGGCGATGCCGGCGATCAGGATCATGCGGGGGATGTCCCGGCGCGGGTCCTTGATGGAGCCGCCCAGCGAGCTCATGACCTCCCAGCCGCAGAAGTTCGAGAGGATGACGGCCACGGCGGCGAGGCCGATACCGGTGCCGGGCCAGAGCTGCGAAGCCGAGACGGGGTTGGCGACGCCGTGCTGCGCGGCGTACGCGAGGCCGACGACCGCCGCGACGGCCAGCACGGCGATCTTGGCCGCGGCGCTGGCGTTGTTGACCCAGGTCGTCAGGCGCAGCGGCAGGATGCCGACGGCGACCACCAGCCAGAGCAGGCCGATGACGATGAGCTCCTCCCAGGTGCGGCTCATCGAGGGCCAGAACGCCGTGCGCACGGTGCCGGCGAAGATGACGAACACCGCCGGCGCCCAGTAGGCGAGGTTCACCCAGTAGAACCAGGCGCACACGCCGCCGACGCGTTCGCCGTACGCCTCGCGGATCCACACGTACATGCCGCCCTCTTGCGGCCAGGCGCTGCCCAGTTCCGCGGTGATGAAGCCGTAGGGGGCGTAGAAGACGACGGCGAGCAGCGTGAAGACGGCGATGCCGCGCCAGCCGCTGGCCGCCACCGTGGCGACCGAGTCGAGCGTGATCATCGCCGACACCGAGAACAGCACCATGGGGACGAGCCCCAGGATGCGGCTGCGGGAGGGCTGGGCGGCGGCCAGTCTGACGTCCGTGCTCATGAGGCGCCGATGGTATCAGGGTCCGGGCGCGGCGGGCGAGCATCTGTGTTGCGCCCGGCGCCGGCCGGGCGGTTGCGGCTCAGCCCGCGTGGACCACCGTGGCCATCGCGTCGGCCACGGCCAGCACGCGGGCACGGCGGCCGAGGCGGGCCTCCTCGGCGGCGACCGCCTGGTCGACGGAGCCGAACGCGGCGATGCCGAGCGGCTCGAGGAAGGCCGTCTCCGCCGCACCGACGACGCCGACGCGGAAGCGCTCGAGCACGCGCGCCACGACGAAGGCGCGCTGGCCGCCGGGGCCGAGCGGCTCGCGCAGCCCGCGCGCGACGAGCTCGGCCGGGGACCCGGCCTCGCCGAGCACGCGCGCGAAGTTCCGCTCGCCGGGCCCGGTGCCGGCGCCGTCCGGGAGGCCGGCGCAGAGCACGAGGAGGCCGCCGTCGGCCAGGGAGGGGCGGGCGGCGAGGCCGACGTACGTCGCCGCCCGGCTCGCCTGGTACAGGTTGTCGCTCTTGGGCGCGTGCACGCCGGCGACCACGACGTCGAACGGCCCGCCGGCGTCGCGCAGCCACGCGGAGGCGTGCGCGGCGGCCAGGGACTCCTGCACGACGGCGGGCCCGCCGGCGGCGAGTGCGGCCACGCCGCCGTCAGCCGCCATCACGGCGTTGACGGCCCAGCGCAGCGGCGTCCGCGCCGCGACCTCGCGGAGCGTCTCCTGGAACGGGTTGCCGGCGAGGCCGCAGAGCGTCACGCCGGGCCGGCCGATGAACGCCGGCCGGTGCGTCCAGGCGATCGTCTCGTGCCCGGCGCAGCCGATGGCGACGCCTTTGACGCCGCCGGAGAAACCCGCGTACAGGTGCGGCTCGACGACGCCGACGGTGACGGCGAGGTCGGCGCCTGCGACCCTGCGGGCCACCTGCGCCGGCGCGCCCAGCGACGTCGTGCCCAGGTCGGCGCACGCCGTCTCGAGGCCCTGCGCGTCTTCGATCCTCACGAGGCCGGCCACCTCCGCGCCGGCGAGCGCCACGCGCTCCTCGGCGGTCGTCGTGGCGTGCAGGCCGCAGCCGACCACGACCGTGACGCCGGCGGCGGGCACGCCGGCCTCTTCGAGCTCGCCGAGGAGAGGCCGCAGGACGGCCGCGTTCGGGCACGGGCGCGAGGCGTCGGGGATGGTGACGGCCACGGTGCGGGCGCCGCGCGCGAGCTCGCGCAGGCGCGGCGCCCCCAGCGGCGCCGCCAGCGCACCGGCGACGGCGGCCTCGACGTCTGGCAGTGCATGTGTCGCGGCGGGCGGCACGAACACGTCGGCGCGCGGCACGTCCAGCCGTCGCGCGCCGCAGAAGACCCAGGGCGCCGCGCTCACGAGGCGGCCCCGGGCCCCCCGGCGCCCG
>CAIXSE010000260.1 GCA_903921965.1 uncultured Thermoleophilia bacterium
GGAGAAGGCCGCGGCGGCCAACGTCGAGCAGCTCATGACGCACCGCGAGAAGGTCCAGACCGTGGGCCCCGACGAGCCCGCGCGCAAGGCCGCGACGCTGATGGTGAAGCACCACTTCGACCGCGTCCCCGTGGTGGACGAGGACGACAACCTGCTGGGGCTGGTCACGCGGCACGACATCATGAAGCTCATCGGGCTCTGAGATGCTGGCCGGCCGCGAACGCGCCCTGGCGGAGGTCGACCTCGAGGCGGTCCGCCACAACGTCCGCCTGCTGAGGCGCGGCCTGCCGCCGGGCGGACGGCTCTGCGCCGTGGTCAAGGCGAACGGGTACGGTCACGGCGCCGTGCCGGTGGCGGGGGCGGCGCTCGAAGCCGGGGCCGCCTGGCTCGGTGTGGCGACGGCCGGGGAGGCGGAGGAGCTCCGCGCCGCCGGCCTCACGGCGCCCGTGCTCGTCTTCGGGCCGATGACGGGCCTCGACCTGGCGCGTGCGGTGGCGGCCGAGGCCGAGGTCGTCGTCTGGTCGGAGCGCTTCCTGCAGGCGGCACGCCGCCGCAAGGCCCGCGTGCACGTCAAGTACAACTCCGGCATGGGCCGGCTGGGAGCCGGCGAGGCGAAGACCCGGCTCCTGTGCGCCGGCGCGGCCGACGACGGCCTGCTCACCGGCCTCATGAGCCACTTCGCGACGGCCGACGAGCCGGACAGGTCCTTCTTCGACCTGCAGCTCCGCAGGTTCGAGGCACTGGCCGCCGAGCTCAAGGCGCTGTACCCGGGCCTGCTGTGCCACACGGCGAACAGCGCGGCGGTGCTGCGTGAGCCGCGCTCCCACTTCGACATGGTGCGTACCGGCATCGCGATGTACGGGCTGGCGCCGTCCAACGACGACCCGTTCAAGGACGGCCTGCGGCCGGCGATGAAGCTCAGCTCCTACGTGGCCGCAGTGCGCCTCGTCGAGCCCGGCGAGTCGGTGGGCTACGGGCGGCGCTTCATCGCCGACGAGCCGGCGCGCGTGGCGATCGTGCCGATCGGCTACGCCGACGGCGTGCGCCGCGCGCTGACGAACCGCGGCGACGTGCTGGTCGCGGGCAGGCGCTGCCGCATCACCGGGACCGTCAGCATGGACCAGCTCACGGTGCTCCTGCCCGAGGACTGGGGCAGGCCGGGCGACGAGGTCGTCTTCTTCGGAGCCGCCGGCGACGGCGGACCGGCGGGTCTCGCGGCGCCCAACGCGGCCGGCGGAGCGGCGCCGCGTGAGGACCTTCCCGACGCGCCGCGCATCCTCTGCGAGGAGATGGCGCGGCTGCTCGAGACGATCAACTACGAGGTGGCCTGCGACGTCGGGGCGCGGGTGGTGCGCCGCTACCGCGGCGCGGAGCCCGCGCCGGACGCCGCCGCGGCCGGCGCGGCCCGTCCCGACGTCTGAGGCCGCCGTGGCGCCTGCGTCAGACCTCGCGGCCCGGCCGCCGTCACCCGACGAGGTGACGCTCGCGGCGCGCGCCTGCCTGGGCCCGGACGAGGCCGGCTGGCTCGTCGGCGGGTGCCTGCGCGACGAGCTCCTGGGGCGCCCCGCCGTCGACGTCGACATCGTCGTCGACGGCGACCCCGAGCGCCTCGCCCGCGGTCTCGCCGGCCGGCTCGGCGGCCCGGTCTTCGCGTCCTCCGACGAGTTCGGCACCTGGCGCGTGCTCGCCGGCGGCGCCCACATCGACCTGGCGCCGCTCCGGGCCGCGCCGGGGACCGGGCCTCATGGCGCCGGGCCGCTCCCGGCCGCCGCCACGCCCTCTACCCGCGCCGCCCGCCTCGAGGCCGATCTGCGCCTCCGCGACTTCACCGTGGACGCGCTCGCCCGGCCGCTCGACGGCGGCGGGATCGTCGACCCGCTCAACGGCCTCGACGACCTGGCCGCGCGCCGGCTCCGGCTGTGCTCGCCCGGCGCGCTCGATACCGACCCGCTCCGCGTGCTCCGTCTCGCGCGCCTCGCGCGGCACTACGGCCTGGTGCCGGACCACGGCGCCACGACCGCGGCGGTGGCCGCCGCCCCGCGGCTCACGCAGGTCAGCGGCGAGCGCGTGCGCGACGAGCTCTCCGCCGTCCTCGCCGGTCCCGACGCCGCCGTCGCCTTCCGCGACCTGGCGGTGTGGGGGGCGCTGGCGGTGGTCCTTCCCGAGGTCGACGCCCTGCGCGGCGTCGAGCAGAACCCCTACCACCACCTCGACGTGTTCGAGCACACCCTGGAGGCGCTCACCTTCGTCGGCGGCGTCGTGAAGCAGCTCGGCGGCGAGGCGCACCTCACCTCGCCGGAGGAGGCCGGCCTGCCCGGCGCCGCGCCGCTCGTCCCGGTCACGTGGGCGGTCCTGCTGCACGACATCGGCAAGCCGGTGGTCAAGGTCGTCGACGACGAGGGCCGCATCATCTTCTGGCACCACGACGAGGCCGGGCGGCGCATGGCGCAGGACATCGCCTCGCGCCTGCGCATGAGCAACCGTTTCGCGCTGTACTTGGGCACGCTGATCAAGCAGCACCTGCGCCTCGGGTTCCTGATCCGCGAGCACCCGCTGACGCGCCGCGCCCTCGCGCGGTACCGCCGCGACGTGAGCCCCTGGGTGTTCGAGTCGGTGGTGGTCTCGCTCTGCGACCGCCTGGCGACGCGCGGGGAGAAGACCCCGGCCGTGTCGATGGCGCGGCACTACCGCGTGGCACGCTCGGTGTGGACCGCGGTGAGCAAGGCGCCGGTGCCGCAGGTGCTGAGCGGGGACGACGTGATGCAGGAGCTCGGCATCGAACCCGGACCGGCGGTGGGGCAGGCGCTGGACGCGCTCGAGGAGGAGGTCGAGGCCGGGGAGGTGCGGACGGAGGACGAGGCGCGGGCGTTCCTCCTCGCGTGGTGGCAGCGCGAGGGCGAGCCGCCGGAGAGGGGCGGGACGCGGGGCGCGGGCGGGACCGGTGCCTGAGCTCCCCGAGGTCGAGACCGTGCGCCGCCGGCTGGCCACCTGCCTGCCCGGGCTCGTGGTGCGCGACGTCGTCGTGAACGACGCGACGGTGAGCGGGCAGGGCGAGGCGGAGCTCCGCGCCCTGCTCGCCGGCCGTCGCGTGACCGGCCTGCGGCGGCGCGGCAAGCACCTCATCGTGGACCTCGCCGCGCCCGAGGCCGGACAGGCTGCTGCATCGTGTCACGGCGCCGGCTCCGCCGGTCCCACCGTCGCCGTCGTCCACCTGCGCATGACCGGCCAGCTCCTGTTCCGCCCGGAGCCCGGCGAGCGCCCGCCGCGCTGGATCTGGAAGCTCGATCCCGAGACGGAGCTGCAGTTCCAGGACGTGCGCCGCTTCGGCACACTGTGCGCCTTCCGGCCCGAGGACGAGGAGGCGTTCTTCGCCGGGATGGGCCCGGAGCCGTTCTCGGACGCCTTCACCGTCGCGTACCTGCGCGACGCGGCGCGCGGCCGGCAGGCGCCGCTCAAGTCGTTCCTGCTCGACCAGCGGCGCATCGCCGGCGTGGGCAACATCTACGCCGACGAGGCGCTGTTCAGGGCCCGCCTGCACCCGCTGCGGGCGGCCGGGTCGCTCGGGCCGCGTGAGGCGCAGCGCCTGCACGCGGCCCTGCTCGAGACCCTGCAGGACGGCATCGACCACGAGGGGTCGTCCATCGAGAGCTTCGTCGACCCCGCCGGCCGCCGGGGCAGCTTCCAGGAGATGCTCAACGTGTACCAGCGCACCGGGCAGCC
>CAIXSE010000261.1 GCA_903921965.1 uncultured Thermoleophilia bacterium
CCGCCTCTTCGTCACGAGCCTCCCGGTGACGTTCACCGCGTACGTCAACGACGCCGACTCCATCCGCACAAGCAACGTCACCTTCCTCGTGTACAACTTCAGCGCGCTCGTGGCGACGCTGGTGTGCCCGTCCTCGAGCAGCGTGAACGGCAAGTACCAGGTCACCTGGAACCCGAGCGGCGCCGCCGGTGCCCTGGACGGCGTCTACACCGTCAAGGCGACCGCGAAGAACACGAACGGGTACGGCGCCAACACCGTGACGGCGACGTTCTCCCTCGAGACCGGTCCGCCGCCGGCTGTGGTCGGCGCCACGGCCACCGGTCACGACGAGGCCATCCACCTCACCTGGCCCAACACCACGGCCGGCGACGTCGTCGACTACATCGTGCTCCGTATGATCGGTCCCACGCCGACCGCGGCCGCGCCCACGTTCCCGGCCATCACCTCGCCGACCTTCACCGTCCCCTTCTTGCAGGGTGTGGTGCCGTCCCTGGACGACACGGGCCTGCCGGCGAAGGGCTTCCCCAACAACGACCCGTTCGTGGCGCCCGGGGACCCCACCTACAAGGTGTACTACCGCATCTACGCGGTCGACAGCATCGGGCTCGTCAGCGGGGGGAACTCCACCCCGGTCGCCGACGAGGTCTCGACCATCCCCCACAGGCCGAACGACTCCCTCAAGCCCAACGCCCCGCCGACCTTCACCGGGGTGGTGACGACGTCGCAGGCGCCGCCCCTCTGGGTGCGGCTCACCTGGGGCGCGGCGAGCGATCCGCTGTCACCGGACCCCGATCCGACGACCGGCGTGCAGACCTACCGCGTCTACCGCCGCGACGTCACCGCCAACGGCTCCTTCGCGGTGGTGGGCACGGTGACCGACGACCACGTCAACACCACGTTCAGTTACACCGACAGCGGGCTCAAGCCGGTGAACCAGTACGCGTACTACGTGACCGCCGTCGACGGCGCCCTCAACGAGTCCTTGCCCACGGCCACGCTGACGTTCACCACGCCCAACTACCAGTACAACAACGTCTGGGTCCAGAACACCAGCGCGGCGGCCGGCTACAACATCACGGTCACGAACCCCGACGGCACCGCCGTCGCCTCGTGGCCGTGGCCGAGCGGGTCGTGGACCACCACCCCGATCTCGGCGTCGCTGCCCAAGAAGCCCGACACCCGCGACCACATCCAGCACTACCTGCCCGTGGGGTTCACCTTCAAGGTCAACTACCAGTCGACCAAGAACGGCGTGCAGCCGTGGCTGTCCAAGACCTTCATCGTGACGACCACCACCACCGTGACGATCAGCGGCACCGTGTACTCGCAGGTGGACATCCCGTGATGACTTCGTCTGCCGCCGTACGGTCCAGGTCCCGGCGCACGGCGTCGGGCCAGCGAGGTCTGACGATGATCGAGTTGCTCGTCACGATCTCGATCCTCGCCATCCTCACGACGATGATCCTGGTCTCGTGGTTCGCGCTGCAGAAGTCGTTCGCGTTCTCGCTCAAGGCCGACGACTCGCGGCAGGCGGCGCGCGACGCGGTCTCCCGCATGACGGTGGCCATCCGCGACGCCCAGGACTTCCAGTTCACGTACTCGAGCGAGACGGTGCCGGCCATCTCGACGGCCGAGCCCAACAAGATCGTCTTCAACACCTCGTACCAGCGGACGGACAACGCCAGCGTGCCGACGACGGCCACGGCCTCCGGCAACCACTCTGTGGTCGAGGCGGCCTTCGTGTACGTGCCGTCCTCCTCGACACCCACCAACGGCGCGATCTACTACGTGACCGACCACAACGGAAACGGGCTCGTCGATGAGCTGGCGAGCGACACGAACGTGGTCGCGAACGGACGGGTCGTGGTGAAGAACGTGGTCAACAGCGTGCGGCCGCCCGGCTCTTCCACGCCGGTGTTCATGTACACCTACTTCGCCGATGACGGCGCCGTGCGGCAGACCAGTTCGATCTCGACTGCCGGCGTGGCCACGTCGCGCATCTTCTCGGTGCAGATCCACGTGCTCGTGGACCTCGATCCCTCGCACGCGCCGGTCTACATGGACATCCAGTCGACGGCCCAGCCGCGCAACATGCGGCCGCAGACCTGAGAGGGGCCCTCATGAACAGGTACAGAGACCAGCGCGGCGCGGCGTTGATCCTCATCATCGGAGTGGTCGCTGCCCTGGCCATCATGGCCAGCACGCTGGTGATGGTCACCGTGAACGCGGCGGGCAACACCAAACGCGACCGTTACCGGGCGCAGGCGTTCAACGTCGCCGAGGGCCTGCTCGACTACACCCTGGCGCAGATCGGCACCAACTGGCCGAGCACCGCCACGCCGACCATCGACTTCACCGCGTTCCGCGACCGGTACGCCTCGGCG
>CAIXSE010000262.1 GCA_903921965.1 uncultured Thermoleophilia bacterium
ACTTCCGCGAGATCCAGGAGGAGGGCTTCCGCACCCTGGATGAGGGCCAGAGGGTCTCGTTCGATGTCACTCAGGGCCAGAACGGCAAGATGCAGGCGAGCAACGTCCGCAAGATCTGACGCCGTTCCACATCTGCGGTTTCGCGCGAAGGGCGGCCCCTCGGGGCCGCCCTTCGCGTCTCCCCGCCGGGCCGGGGCCCCGGCGGCGACGCGCCCGCTCCGCGGGTCGGGTACCATCGGCCGGTGATCTTCTCGCGCGCGCCCATCGAGTCACTCACCGTCGACGGCCTCCGCTTCGACGTACGCTGGAGCCGGCGACGGCGCACGGTCGGCCTCACGGTGGCGCGCGACGGCGGGCTGCGCGTGCTGGCACCCGCCGGCACGTCCGCCCGGCGGCTGGAGCAGGTCGTGCGCGCCAAGCTCCCCTGGGTGCGGCGCAAGCTCGCCGAGTTCGAGGCCCTGGGGCCGCCGCCGGCGCCCTCGGACCTCGCCGACGGCGAGCGCCTGCCGTACCTGGGGCGCTCGTACACGCTGAAGCTGGTCGACGCGCCGGCCGCGCCGTTCGCCCTCCGCCGCGGCCGCTTCGAGCTCGACCGCGCCCTCGACGGCGACGCACGCGCCGCGGTCGTCAGCTGGTACACGGCACGCGGACAGGCTCACCTGGAGGACCGCGTGGCCCACTTCGCGCCGCTCGTCGGCGCCACGCCGGCGGCCGTCGTCGTGCGCGACCTGGGGCTGCGGCGCTGGGGCGTGTGCGACGGACGCGGGCGTACCGTCAGCTTCCACTGGGAGCTCGTGCTGCAGGCGCCCGCCGCGGTGGACTACGTGGTCGTGCACGAGCTCGCGCACCTGCTCGAGGCCAACCACCAGCGTCCGTTCTGGCAGCGCGTCGAGGCGGTGCTGCCCGACTGGAAGGCGCGGCGGGTGCTGCTCTCGGGCGCCGGCCGGCGCGTGGTCTGAGCGGCGCGAGAAGCCCGTGCGACGCCCGCGCCGGCGACGGGCCAGCCGGGCGGCGCGCCCGGCTCAGCCGGCGGCCTCGGCCTCGTGCGGCCGCCTCCACCACAGAAGGCGGCGGCCCACCCGCTCCATGCCGCGCCGGCGCACCTCGATGCCGGCGAAGTAGTCCATGACGCCGATCACCTGGTCACCCGAGACGGTCCAGATGTGGAGGAACGGGATGGGCACCATCTCCCAGGTGCCGCGCGGACGCGAGCGGAAGCGGCCGCCCACGACGAGCCGGGAGCGGCGCTCGTAGAAGTCCCAGATCCGCAGCTCGATGCCGGTGAGCTCCCAGTGCGCGGGCAGGCCCCCGAAGAGGTCCAGAGCGACGACGTCCCGCGCCCGGAACACGCGGCCGGTGTCGCCGATGTCGTGGACCACCCACTCCGGAGCGTCGTCCTCTTCCTGGTGGAACATCGCGAGGACGGCCCGCGGAGCACCGGGTCCGACGGCGTGGTAGCCGCGGCGGATGCGCTCGAGCGCGTTCATACTCCCGTTTTCCCCACCCCGGCCGCTGTGGTATCCTCTGCCTCCCGCGGGGGCGCGGCCCCGGTCGCGCGCCGCACCCGTGGGCGATTAGCTCAGTGGGAGAGCGCCCGCCTCACACGCGGGAGGTCGTTGGTTCAAATCCAACATCGCCCACCACCCTCGCTCCCTCCGCCCCGCTCCGCGCGTCCACGGCGGCGTGCCCCGCACCGCCCGCCGCGCCCGCCGTCGCCGGACGCCGCGGACGTCCGTATCGCGGACGACGGGACGCATGTGCCAGCCGGGACCCGCCCCTTCATCCACTGTGATGAATCTCCCGCAATGGGTTGCTTTCCGGCCTTTGCCTCTCTAGTGTCAGCGATTGGCCATGCCCCTCGGGAGCGAGGCGCGCACCGCCGACGGAGGGCCCGATCATTCCGTATGACGGACGCCGGCGCAGGTCGAGGAGGACTCCCCACGACCCCGTTCCAGGGCACGGCCACGTGACCACGCATATCCACGACGAACCGCATGACCGGTTCATGGGAGGTGAACAGGGTGGCTGACGAACCCAGGCTTTTCCCACCGTCGCCCGAGTTCCAGAAGAACGCGTACTACAGCTCGATGGAGCAGTACGAGGCCGACTACAAGCGGTCGGTCGAGGATCCCGAGGGCTTCTGGGCCGACCGCGCCAGGGACGCCCTCGTCTGGACCAGGGAGTGGGACAAGGTCCTCGAGTGGAGCTTCGACCCCGTGCCGTTCGTCAAGTGGTTCCAGGGCGGCGAGCTGAACGTCAGCTACAACTGCCTCGACCGCCACGTGGAGGCCGGCAAGGGCGACAAGAAGGCCATCATCTTCGAGGGCGACCCCGGCGACACGTGCTCCTACACGTACAAGGAGCTCCTCGACGAGGTCAGCAAGTTCGCCAACGTGCTCAAGAAGTACGGCGTGCAGAAGGGTGACCGCGTCGCCCTCTACCTCCCGATGATCGCCGAGTTGCCCATCATCATGCTCGCCTGCGCGCGCATCGGCGCCATCCACATGATGGTCTTCGGCGGGTTCAGCTCCGAAGCCCTCAAGGCGCGCATCGACAACTGCGGCGCCAAGGTCCTGGTGTGCGCCGACAAGGGCTACCGCGGCTCCAAGAACACGCCCTCCAAGACCAACGCCGACGCCGCCATCGCCGGCGAGACCACGGTCGAGAAGGTCGTCGTCATCAAGCGCGTCGACGGCGACGTGCCCATGACCGAGGGCCGCGACGTCTGGTTCCACGACGAGATGGCCGCCCCCGACATCGCCCCGGAGTGCGAGCCCGTGCCGGTCGACGCCGAGCACCCGCTCTTCATCCTCTACACCTCGGGCTCCACCGGCACCCCCAAGGGCGTGCTCCACACCACCGGCGGCTACCTGCTGTACGCGCACGACACGAGCAAGTACGTGTTCAACCTGCACGACGACGACGTCCACTTCTGCACCGCCGACATCGGCTGGATCACGGGCCACAGCTACATCGTGTACGG
>CAIXSE010000263.1 GCA_903921965.1 uncultured Thermoleophilia bacterium
CTCGTCCACGCCGCCCTGCACGATGCCCATGAGCAGCTGGTCGGGCCGCGTGTGAGCCTCCTTGCAGGCCGCCGCCCAGCGCGTGGTGCGCTCCACGGCGGCCTCGACCTCGGCGCGCTCCAGCGTGCCCGGCGCGCACTGATCGAAGGCCATGATGATGTCGGCCCCGAGCTCCTCCTGGATGCGCACCGCGAGCTCGGGCGTGAACACGTGCTTCGAGCCGTCGTAGACCGAGGCGAACTCGACGCCGTCGTCGCCGATGCGCCGCGTGCCCTCGAGGCTGAACACCTGGAAGCCGCCGGAGTCGGTGAGGATCGGCCCGTCCCAGCCCATGAACCGGTGCAGGCCGCCGTGCGCGGCGACCAGCTCGGTCCCGGGGCGGAAGTACAGGTGGTACGTGTTGGCCAGCACGACGCGCGCCCCGAGCTCGCGCAGGTCGCGCGGCTGTACCCCCTTCACCGTGCCTTTGGTGCCCACCGGCATGAAGCACGGCGTCTCGACCTCGCCGTGCGGCGTGGTGAGGCGCGCGACCCTGGCCCGCCCGTCGCGCGCCTCGACGGCGAAGGCGAAGCCGGCGCTGTGCGGCATCGGCGCACCCGGGAGGGCGCCCGGCGGCGTCCCGGCGCCCACGCGGTCGTCACCCTGCCTGTTCACAGCGCGACCATCGCGTCGCCGAAGCTGTAGAAGCGGTACCGTTCGCGCACGGCGTGCGCGTACAGCCGCCGCGTCTCCTCCACGCCGCAGAACGCCATCACGAGCGCGAGCAGGCTCGTGCGCGGCAGGTGGAAGTTGGTGACCAGCCCGCCGACCAGACGGAACTCGTGGCCCGGACGGATGAAGAGGCGCGTCTCGCCGCGCAGCGGCGGGCCGGCCTCCGGGTCAGCCGCGGCCGCCGCGGCCACGTGCTCGAGCACGCGCATCGACGTGGTGCCCACGGCGATCACGCGACGGCCGTCGGCCCGCGCCGCCGCGATCCGCTCCCACGTGACGGCGTCCAGCTCGTAGGCCTCGGCGTGCAGCTCGTCGGCCTCGAGCGAGTCCTCCTGCAGCGGCTTGAACGTGCCCAGCCCGACGTGCAGCGTGACGGTCTCGATGGCGACCCCGGCGGCGTGCAGCGCCGCGTCGACCGCCGGCGTGAAGTGCAGCCCGGCGGTGGGCGCGGCGGCGGAGCCGGTCACGCGCGCGTACGTCGTCTGGTACCGCTCGGGGTCGTCGAGCCGCTCGTGGATGTACGGCGGCAGCGGCGTGACGCCGGCGCGCTCCAGGAGCGTGAACACGTCGCGGCCGGCCGGCGCGGCCACGGTCCAGCGGCCGTCGCCCAGCGGCTCGATGCACGTGAGCGGCCACTCGTCGCCCAGCGCCTCGCTCGTCAGGACCTCGCCCGGACGAGGCCGGCCGCGCAACAGCACCTCCCAGGCCTCGCCGGCAGCGGACGCCGGGGTCTCGGCCGCGATCTCAGTTGCTTGTACGTCCGGAGGTACGTCTGGCTGGATCCGCGGTTGCGACCGTGCCGCGGACCGAGGCAGAAGGCCGCCCGCGGAAGGGTCCCGCGGCGCACCGGCGGACGCCGTCTGCGACGCGGCTCCCCCCATGAGGGGCGCGGGCGACGCGGCTCCGCCCGCCGATGGCGCCGGCCGCAGGAACAGGGCCTCGATGCGCCCGCCCGTTGCGCGACGGAAGAACGCGCGCGCCGGGAAGACCCGGGTGTCGTTGCGCACCAGGACGTCGCCCGGACGCAGCAGCCGCGGGAGCTCGCGGAAGAGGCGATCCTCGGGCGCCGTGTCCGGCCGGCCGTCGCGGCGCCACACGAGCAGCCGGGAGGCGTCGCGCGGCTCGACCGGGTGCTGCGCCACCAGCTCCCGCGGCAGCTCGTAGTCGAGGTCGGCCAGCGTGAGCGACGTCTCGCCGGTCGCTCTCACCCGGCACCCGTCCGGACGGCGCGCCCCGCACGGCGCGACCGCCGCTCGTGCCACGCCTCCCACTTGCTCGCGGCGCAGCCGCAGTAGGGCTGGCGGTAGAGCTCGAGGCGACGGCTCTCGGCGTAGCTCGCGCGAAAGCCGTCGCGCAGGTCGAGGTAGACGAAGCCGACGCCGTGCTCGCCGGCCGCCCTCTCCCCCGCCGCCGCGATGAGGTCGTGACGCTGGTAGGGGCTGACGCTCAGCGACGAGGCGAAGCGCCTCAGCCCGAGCCGCGCGGCGGCACGGGCGGCCGCCCCCAGCCTCAGGCGCATGCAGGCCGCGCAGCGCTCCGCCGGCGCGGCCCCGGACTGAAGCCGCGCCCACGCTTCCCAGGCGACGGCCTCGTCCCCCGTCACCGCCGTCTCGACCACGAGCTCGAGGCCGGCGGCCCTGCCGTAACGCCGCATGCTCTCCAGCCGCCGCCCGTGCTCGGCCTCCGGCTGGATGTTCGGGTTGTGGAACCACGCGACAGGCTCGAGGCCACGCGCGCGCCAGGCAGGCACGGCGACCGTCGAGCAGGGTCCGCAACAGACGTGCAGGAGCAGGTCGTCCACGCGTCCGGGCTCAGTCCGCGTCGAACAGCGTCGCGGCCTCGGTCGAGGCCGGCGGCGTGAGCCCGCAGTGCGCGAACCCCGAGCGCGTGAGCACGCGCCCGCGCGGGGTGCGTTTCAGGAAGCCCTGCATGATGAGGTACGGCTCGTAGACGTCCATGACGGTGTCGGCCTCCTCGCCGAGCGCCACGGCGAGCGTGTCGAGCCCCACCGGACCGCCGTCGAACTTCTCGGCGATGGCGCAGAGGATGTCGCGGTCGAGCTTGTCGAGGCCCTCGCTGTCGACCTGGAAGAGCTCGAGGGCCGCCAGGCAGATGTGCTCCTCGATGACGCCGTCGTGCCTCACCTGCGCGTAGTCGCGCACGCGGCGCAGCAGGCGGTTGGCCACGCGCGGCGTACCGCGCGAGCGCCCGGCGATCTCGAGGGCGGAGGCGCTGTCGATCTCCACGGCGAGGATGCCGGACGAGCGTTTCACGATGCGCGCCAGCTCCTCGATCTCGTAGTACTCGAGCCGCTGCCAGACGCCGAAGCGGTCGCGCAGGGGCGTCGTGAGCAGGCCGGTGCGCGTGGTCGCGCCGATGAGCGTGAACGGCTGCACCTGCATGCGGATGCTGCGCGCGGCCGGTCCTTCGCCGATCATGATGTCGATCTCGTAGTCCTCCATGGCCGGGTAGAGGACCTCTTCGACGGCGGCGTTGAGGCGGTGGATCTCGTCGACGAAGAGGACGTCGCCCTCCTGGAGGTTGGTGAGCAGGCCGGCGACATCGACCTTGCGCTCGAGCGCGGGGCCCGAGGTGGTGTGCATGCCGACGCCGAGCTCGGTGGCGATGATGCCGGCCAGGGTGGTCTTGCCGAGGCCCGGTGGGCCGGCGAGGAGGACGTGGTCGAGGGTGTCGCCGCGCTGCCGGGCGGCCTCGACGAAGATCTGGAGCTGCTCCTTGGCGACGCTCTGCCCAACGAAGTCGGAGAAGCGTCGCGGCCGCAGGCCCAGCTCGAGGTCGCGGTCGTCGGCGCGCTCCTCGGGGTCGCCGATGCGGTCGGGGCGGGGCGTCATGCGCGCGCCTCCGGCCTGCGGACCGGCGCCGCGGCGCGCACGCTGCCGGCGGTGCCGCTCACGCCTTCTTCTCCCTGTCGCGCGTGA
>CAIXSE010000264.1 GCA_903921965.1 uncultured Thermoleophilia bacterium
CACGAGCGCGGCCGGGCGCTGGGCATCAACGTCATGGCCGTCTACATCGGCCTCACCGTCGGCGGCCCGCTCGGCGGCATCATCGTGGACACCATCGGCTGGCGCTGGATCTTCCTCATCAACCTGCCCATCGGCGTCGCCGTGCTGGTGTGGGGGTGGTTCATGCTGCCGCGCGGCGAGCGCGTGGCCGGGGCGCCGCGTCTGGACTGGGCAGGGTCGCTGCTGCTCGGCGTCTTCCTGGTCTGCCTCCTGGTTCCGCTCACCTTCTCGCCCGAGTGGGGCTGGGCGTCGGCGCGGACCGTCGGGCTGCTGGCCGTGGCGGCGGTCGGCTTCGTCGGCTTCGTCGTCACGGAGCGGCGCGTGCGCTCGCCGATCCTCGACCTCGACCTGGTGCTCAAGAACCGGCTGTTCGCGGCCGCCAACACGGCCGCCCTGCTGAACTACATGGCGCTGTACGGCATCGGCCTGCTGACCGCCATCTACCTGCAGCTGGTCCAGGGGCGCTCCGCCGCGCTCACGGGGTGGCTGCTGCTCGCCATGCCGCTGCTGATGGCCGTGCTGAGCCCGTTCAGCGGCCGCCTGAGCGACCGCATCGGCTCGCGCGTGCTGGCGACCGGCGGCATGCTGGCCATCACCGCCGGCATGGTGCTGCTGGCGTTCCTGCCGGCGGAGGCGGCCCTGTGGCACGTCGCCCTGGGCCTCGGCATCGTCGGCCTCGGCATGGCCGCCTTCAGCGCGCCCAACACCTCGGCCATCATGGGGAGCGTGAGGCGCGACCAGCTGAGCCAGGCGAGCGCCTTCCTCAGCACCATGCGGACCGCCGGCCAGGCGCTCAGCGTGGCGCTGCTGGGCGGCATCGCCGCCAGCCAGATGGGTGCGGTCGGCAGCAGGCTGTTGTTCACGCACGGCAAGGGCGGCGGGGCCGTGGCGGCGCACGCCGTCGACGCCTTCGCCGTGGGGTACCGGTACGCGATGCTGACCGGCGCGGTGCTGGCGCTCGCCGGCGCCGCCGTCTCGCTGACCCGCGGGCAGCACGACGTCGCGGCCGGCGGGCCTCCGGCCGGCGGCCCGCCGCGGAGCGCGCCTTCTGCGGGCGGCGCTCCCGCGGGCTGATGCCGCAGGCCGGCCGGCACCGGCGAGTGGCCGGCCGTGTGACGGCTGCAGATCGTTGCGACACGTTTGCCGTGCGGCTCACGGGGCAGTCTGCGAGTAAGGCCACGGGACCCCAGCCTGTGGCGCTAGTGGGGCGCGGGCGCCTCCGTCGAGGTGCCAGAGGCGCCCGGAGGTGAGGAGATGAGAACCAGGGTCTGGGCCCCGATCGCCGGCGCCGGCATGGCCGTCGCGCTCGTGATCGCCGCGATCGCGGCCCCGGTGGCGTCGGCGGCCACCCACATCATCCACACGGGCAGGGGCGGCGTGTTCGTCGTCACGGACCCCGGCCCGGCGAGCACGGCGACGGTCGTCGGCGGCATCGCGGTCTCGCTGGCCGTGATGGCCGGCGTCGCCTGCCTCGCGCTTGCTCTCGACCGGCGGCGGACCACGCGCCTGAGCGTGGTGCCCGGCGCGCGCGAGCAGGCCGGCGCGCGCGACGCCGCCTCCGAGGAGCGCGGGCGCAAGGCAGCCTGAGGCGAGCCGGGCGGCTGCAGGCGCCACCCGGACACGGCGGAAGGACGGGCCGGCGGCACCTGGTGCCGCCGGCACCATGACCGAGCGGATCAGGGTGGCGTCGAACAGCACCGCGACGACCAGAGCGAGCGCTCACCCGCCTGTGGCGGCCCAGCGGCGCCGGGTGGCGCCTCTGGCCAGGGAAGCCGTCGGGAGTCTCCTGGTCCCACCCCGCGGCCGGGCCGGCGTGGAGTCAGAAGAAGGCGGGACGGTCTTGTCCTTTCGAGGTGGTGCGTGCCGAGGCGTGGGGGGGCAGCGCCGGGGACGCCGCACCGGCGGCGGGCGTACGAGGGACGGGCCGGGGAGGCGGAGTGCCTCCCCGGCCCGTCGGTACGGTGCGCGCCGCCGTGAGGCGGCGCGCACCCTGCTCAGACGGTCGGAGGAGCCGGCGGAGCCGGCGGGACGATGGGCGGCTCGGGAGCGGCCGGCGGCACAACGGGCGGCTCGCTCGAGGCCGGCGGCATCACGGGCGGGGCGGCCTGCTCCGGCGGGGCCGCGAGCGGCGGCGGAGGCGGCGGAGGGGCCAGCGGCTGCGACGCCGAGGCCTGGCCGGACTGCACCGGCGGAGGCGGAGAGGCGTAGCCCCCGCCGCCGGCGTAGCCGCCGCCCGTGCCGGCGCCCGCGGCCGCGTGCGCCACCTGGTTGTAGGTGAAGTTCCCGAAGCCGAGCACGAGCATCATGATCGGTGCGAACAGCCAGAGCAGGATGCCGAACCCTGTCCCCTGGCCGAAGTTCTTGGCCACGTCCAGCGCGAGGAACAGTTCCATCACGAAGATGGCGATGAGAAGCAGCCACCCGACGATGGGGATCCACCCGAGCAGCGCTCCGACGAGCATGATCCAGAACCACGACGCGGGCCGTCCCGCGATCTTGACCCAGATCCACAGGTTGTAGAACGGGATGATGACGGCCCAGCCGGGGTGGCCGGCCTTCACGAACGTCTTCCAGCCGCCGATGATGACGACCACGTAGAACGCGAGCACCAGCAGCCACATCACCGCTGCCGCGCCCCCGTTCAAGTTGTAGCTGTACGACATCGCACCCGCCTCCTTGTGTGTGCTCTGAGCAAGCGCTCTCCGGTGAGTTCCGCGCGAGTGGTCCTCATCCTGCCCACAGACGGCTCCGCGTAGTCATACGCGGACGGCCGCCTCGCGGGGCCGGGCCCTGGGTCCGCGCTATGCGCGCCCGACGACCTGGTTGTACTGTGCGCTCCCGAAGCCCAGGACGAGGTACATCAGCCAGGGGAAGATCCACAGCAGGATGCCGTACCCGGCGCCGTGGCCGAAGTTCTGCGAGACGTCGATGGCCACGATCAGGCCGATGATGATGTTGACGATGGGGATGAGGTACAGGATCAGCCACCAGCCCGGCCGGCCTGCCATCTTGATGATGAGGTACAGGTTGTAGATCGGGATGATGGCTCCCCACCCGGGCCGCCCCGCCTTGTTCAGCGTGGCCCACAGGCCGGCGATGACCAGGACGATGAAGGCCAGCTCCACGATGAGCATCGTCGTCCCG
>CAIXSE010000265.1 GCA_903921965.1 uncultured Thermoleophilia bacterium
AGGACCTGCGCGTGGCCGAGGTCGTCGAGTTCGACATGAAGATCGACAACAAGGCGATCGTGGCCTACCGCGCCAAGGTGAAGATCTCGTACAAGTACCACGAGATCGTCTGAGCGACGATCCGGCCGCGGCCGGCGGCGGTGCCTGCGGGCCCGCCGCCCCGAGCCGAGGTTCCCGGCCCTGCGAGCCGGCACGGGGAGCGACACACCGAAGGCCCCGCCACGTGGCGGGGCCTTCCGCGTGCGGGGCGCGGCGGGTCTGCTTCCCGCGCGCCCGCGCCGGCGGCGCGCGACTCCTTTCCGGCCGGTCGTGCCTCAGACTGCGCCGCCGCGGGTACACCTCAAGGGTACGGCGCTCCCGGGCGTTCGACGGCACGGCGCGGCGCCGGCCTGTGGTGGGTATCCCGTCCGGCCGGGTCCGCGGAGGGTACGCGGCGCGTCGGGGTCGCATCCGAGTGAGAGAGGGACAGCGTGGCACGTCTGCAGTGGAGCGACTTCGGTTCGATCTGGAAGACCATCCGGGAGGTGGACGTCGGCGCCATCCGCGCCGAGGCCGAGCAGCAGTCCACGGTGGCGATCATCGGCCAGAACGCGGCCCTGAGGCACGTCGACCGCCTGCTGAGAGAGGCACCGAACCGCTACCCCCTGTCGCCGGAGCAGCCGTACTTCCTCCCGCTCGCCGAGGCGCGCAAGTACCTCGAGTACGTGAAGTCCGCCGACCTGCACATCCTGGCGCTGGACGCGCACGGGACGATGACCGAGGCCGAGGTCGAGGGCCTGCGGACGCTCTCGGAGGCTCCGCGGCCGCACCAGCTGGTCTTCCTGCTGGGTCCCGGGGCGGCCGCGCTCAACGCGGGCTCGTGGCAGGGCCGGGCCTACGGCGGCGGCGGGGCCGAAGGGGCGGGCGCCGCCGATCTGACGACGTGGGGGCCGTACCTCGACCAGCGCCTGGCGCTGGCCGTGGACCCCGATGCCCCCGGCGCCGGCATGAAGCTCTGCGGCGCCGTGCTCGACGCGCTGCCGCACGAGCTGCGGCTGGCGGCCGCGCGGCGGCTGCCCGGCCTGCGGCCGCTGTACGCCTCGCGGCTCACGACCGAGGTCTCCGTGTCCAATGCCGCCGTGGCGCTGGCCTCCGGCGTGCCCAGCATCGTGCCGGTCCTCGGCATCCCGCTGGCGGCGGCCGACACCATCATCCTCACCAAGAACCAGGTGATGATGGTCTACCGGCTCGCCCTGGCCTGCGGCGCCGAGCCCGACTTCCAGAAGCGCATGCTCGAGATCACGCCGGTCATCGGCGGCGCCGTGGTGTGGCGCCAGATCGCCGGCGCGCTCGTCGGCCTCGTGCCCGGGTACGGCATCGTGCCGAAGGTCGCGGTGGCCTTCGGCGGCACGTACGTGGTCGGCCTGGCGGCGACGCGCTGGTACGAGACCGGGCTGCTCACGGACGAGGAGCGCAAGCGCATCACCTCCGAGGCCGCCGGCAGGGCGAAGGAGGCGGCCACGGTGATGGTCGGCCAGGCGAAGGCCGCCGGCGAGAAGGCCCGCTCCGCGGGCGACCGCGCCGGCGAGCAGGCGAAGAGCGCCGCGCAGTCGGTGGCGGACCGCGCGCGCACCACCCGCGAGTCCATGCTCGCGCAGGCGCGCCAGGCCGGCGACCGCATGCTGCAGGCCGGCCGCAAGGTCACGCGGCGCGACAAGGAGGACGCGCCGCCGGAGTGAGCCCGGAAGCAGACTCGGCGGCGGTCTGCGGCTTTGTGGCCGCCGCGCCGCGCAGCCCGCGCCCCGGCCGCCGTCAGGGCCGCCGCGTTCCGGGCGCCGTCAGTCTGGGAACGCTCGGTACAGCTCGACGGCGAACGGCATCAGGTCCACCGTCTCCCGGTGCCGGAGCATGTCCGGATCCGCCCCGCGCGGGAAGTGCAGCCGCACGCGGTCGAGCGCGTCGGCGTCCTTGAGCAGCCAGAGGACGCGGAGCGCCCGGACGGGGTCGGCGTGCCGCGCTCCGTCCCGTCCCCGGTCGTCCGCGGCGTCCGGCCTCTCGAGGCTCCGCACGGCACGCTCGTCCGTGCGCGAGTGGTACCTGACGGCGAACGCCATCACCGCGGCCTCCTCCGAGGAGAGGTCGTCGAGGAGACCGAGCTGCTCCGCCCGGGACGCGCTCGTCGCCCCGTGCCACGGGTCGACGCCGTCGTCGCGGCGGCCGATGTCGTGGACCAGGGCGGCGCGCAGGACCAGGGCGGCGTCGCCCTCGTCCCACGCCAGGACCTCGGTCAGCCGCTGGGCGTGGATGTGCACGCGCTGCGTGTGGGTGACGCCGTGCACGCGCGAGCTCTGAGGTCCGCGGCGGAGGAACCAGGCCTCCGGGACCTCGGGCGCGCGGGCGACCCAGCGTGCGACCTCGTCGCCGTTGCTCACTCGAGCCCCAGACGGTCGAACTCGTCGGCCAGCGCCGAGGGGCGCAGGCGGAGCATGGCGGCCGCGTCCTCGAGGCTCAGGCGGCCGTCGCGGACGAGCGCCAGGGCCCAGGCGCGCATGCAGGCCGGCACGCGCAGCACCGCCGGCGGGCCGAACGCGCCCACGGGCAGCACTTCGG
>CAIXSE010000266.1 GCA_903921965.1 uncultured Thermoleophilia bacterium
CTGCGTGACGGCCCGTGGTGGTGCCGTGCCTTCGAGTGTAGGCAGGGGCGGCGCTGCGCACATCGGTCGCGAGTATCGTCGTGAGACCCGTCGGTCGACGGGTGGACCACCGGTCGACCGGCGGCGGTGCCTCGTCCGAGGTCGTTACAGCCCCAGCTCCGACAGGCCGGGGTGGTCGTCGGGACGCCGGCCGAGGGGCCACAGGTACTTGCGGTAGCCCTCAGCGATCTGCAGGTCGTTGATGCTGGCGAGGCGCCGGCGCATGAGGCCGTGCTCGTCGAACTCCCAGTTCTCGTTGCCGTAGGAGCGGAACCAGGAGCCGGAGTCGTCGTGCCACTCGTAGGCGAACCGCACGGCGATGCGCGCGCCCTCGAAGGCCCAGAGCTCCTTGATGAGGCGGTAGTCGAGCTCCCGGACCCACTTGCGGCGCAGGAACCGGACGATCTCGGCGCGCCCCGAGATGAACTCGGCGCGGTTCCGCCAGGTGCTGTCGGCGGAGTAGGCGAGCGAGACCCGCTCGGGGTCGCGCGAGTTCCAGCCGTCCTCGGCCATGCGGACCTTCTGGACGGCGGTCTCGTGCGTGAAGGGGGGGAGGGGCGGGCGGGTCTCGTCGGCGCTCATGGCGGGCTCCAGTGTCTCAGCGTACGGTGACGGTGGTCGTCGCCGGCTTCGCCTCGGTGTTGCCGGCGAGGTCGGTGGCGTGCCAGGTGACCGTGAAGGTGCCCTTCGCGCGGGGCTTCCACGCCAGGTCGACCGCCTGTCCGGCGGCGACCTGCCCCGCGTTCCTCGCCGAGACGCGGCGGCCCCTGGCGTCGGTGACCTCGAAACTGAGGCCGGCTCTCTCGCTGAACGCGTCGCTCACCGTGCACGAGAGGAGTGTGGCCTCGCCGAGTCTTGCCGCCGCGGTCCTGGTCACGGAGAGCTTCGGGCGCGTGAGGTCGACGACCAGGCCCTCGGTGACGGAGCTGGTCCCGAGGGCCGACTTCGCCGTGACGGTGACCTCCGGGCGGCTGCTGCCGGTCGCGGCTCCGGCGCGGGTCCTGCCGTCCCAGGCCGCGGTGTGCTTCCCGGCCTGGAGGACGCCCAGCGCGAGCGTGCGCACCGTCTTGCCGTCGAGCGTGACCTTCAGCGTCACGGTCGCCTTGCGCGTCAGCCTGAAGCCGAGCACCGTCTCATCGTGCACCGTGTCGCCGTTGGGCGAGAAGACGGCCGGCGTCGCCGTGGCGAATCCCAGCGTGCGGTCCAGAAGGACGGCGACGCCCTGACGGGCGGTGTTGCCGGCGGCGTCGCGGCGCTCGACGGCGAAGCGGTAGCGCCCGTCCGGGGCCGCCGTCAGCTTGTCCTTGACGAGGACGCGGCCGTCCCACGTCAGCGACTGCGTGTCCGCCTCCTCCTTGCGCCAGCCGTGCAGCCAGCGGAGCACCTCGGTCCCGCCGGCCCCCAGGATGCCGACGCGCACCTCGCACGCTTCGGCCGGGCTGTAGACGAGCTTGGCCGTCTCGTTCTGGCCGTCGCCGTCCGGGCTGAAGGAGGCAGGGATGGTCGCGGTGTCGCGCAGC
>CAIXSE010000267.1 GCA_903921965.1 uncultured Thermoleophilia bacterium
ACGACCGCCGGCGTCAGCGTGACCCCGAACGTCTCCGCCACGTGCGCCGCCTCCCGCAGCACCTCGTCCGCCACGGCGTGCTCGTGCAACAGCCGCGCGTCGATGGGCAGGTTGAGCGGCACCTCGATCACGTACAGGCCGACGATCGACGAGTTGCGCTCGGTGGCGAGCTGACAGGCGAGCACCATCATCTCGTCGGTCACCTGCGTGCCGGTGATGGGCACCAGCAGCTGGTCGTAGACGACGTCCTCCTGCATGGTCGTGGGCAGGGCGGGCGACTTGACGGTGGCGGTCAGCGAGTAGCCCCTGGACTTGCGGTAGATGACGTAGCCGAGGAGACCGACGCCCATCCAGGCGAAGCCCACGAGGCGGCTCTGCGGCTGGTAGTAGACGATGACGCACCAGACCGCGAACGTGCCCATGGCGCCGAAGACCGCCGTCAGGGGCACGGAGGCGCCGAACAGACGCACGTTCAGCGGCGCCCGGAACGGCCGCTCCAGCTCCGGCTCCCGGTAGCGCAGGCTGATCACGCTCAGGTGCGCGGCCGTGAACGAGATCATCGAGCCGAAGGCGTACAGGTCCGCCAGCAGGGTGATCTCGCCGGGCGACACGAGGATGAGGGCGATGACGCCGAAGAAGACGATGGCCACGTACGGCGTCATGCGCGTCGGGTGCACGCGGCCGAGCACCTGGGGCAGCTGTCTGTGCTGCCCGAGCGAGTACGCCAGTCGCGACACACCGATGATGCCGGCGTTGGTCGCGATGAAGAGGATCGTCGCGGCGAGGATGCCGACCCAGGGCCCCAGGACCATGCGCAGCCAGGACAGGTTGTCGGGCAGGAAGCGCACCATGCCCAGCACCGGGTCCTCCAGGTAGTTGCTCCCGAGCTGCGTGCCGTGGAGCTCCGTGACGAGCTCGCCCTCGATGGACTGCACCGGCCCTGTGGGCTTCTGCGCCGGGATCACGACGCTGCCGTCGGGGAGCTGGACGACCGGCACGTAGGCCACCTTCGTCGGGTCGCTCTTGAGCACGTACGTGCCTTCGATCTGCCCCTTGACCACCGGCACCGGCCGCGTGAGGCCGCTCGTCCGGTCGACCACCACCTCGTTGTAGCCCACCTTCATCGCGGAGAGCGCCGCCAGCGGCATGCCGATGTAGACGATCAGCACGGCGGCGATGACGAGGTTGATGGAACGCGGCACGTCCTTCTGCGGCCGCGTGGCCTCCTCGGCCATGTTGGAGATCGTCTCGATGCCCGTGTACGCGACGGTGCCGATGGCGAGGCCGTACAGGAACTGCTGCCACGTGGGGGCGATGCCCCACTGGATCTGGTCGATGAGGATCCGCGGCTCGAGCAGGAGCACGAGGGCGATGATCATGATGAGCACCTGGGTGCCCAGGTCGAGCACGGCCAGCAGGATGTTGAGGCGCGCCGCCTCCTTGATCCCGACGACGTTGATGACCACGAGCACGACGATGGTGATCGCGCCGCCGATGGTGTTGTACGGCCACTCGCGGAGGACCGGCCAGAAGATCGAGAGGTACTGCGGCACGAACAGGGCCGAGATGGCGATGGTGGCCGTGTACACCAGCATCTGACCCCAGCCGATGCCGAAGCTGACGAACTCGTTGAAGCCGCGGCGCGCGAAGCTGGACGCGCCGCCGGCCTCGGGCATCGCGGCGGTGGCCTCGGAGTACGACCAGGCGGTGGCCACGAAGAGCACGCCGGTGATGACGAACACCAGCGGCGTGAGGCCGAGCGCGGCGGCCGCGACCACCCCGAGTGCGTAGTAGATGGACGAGCCGACGTTGCCGTAGGCCGTGCTGAACAGGGCGCCGACGCCGAGGACCCTGTGGAGGGCCTGCCCGTCTCTGCGCTTGCGTCTGGCCACGCCGCCTCAGAGCTCCCGCGGGCAGGCGGCAGCCCGCACGTACGCGCGCGGGCCCTGGCCGGCAACGGTGATGACGAGTGGCGACACGCCGCGTTCCCCCTGGAGCGCCCCGGAATGACTCTCCGACCATTCAAGCAGGGGGGCGGCAGGCGGGCATCAAGCCGACGAGTGACCGGCGTTCGGCCTTTCGGCTGATTCTCGAGTCATCCGGCCGTCCGAGCGCGCCGGCGCGCCGGCGCGCTCAGACGAGGCCGCGCCGGATGGCGAGCGCGCAGGCCTCCGTGCGTGTGGAGCAGCCCAGCTTGGCGATGACGCTGCTCACGTGTGTCTTCACCGTGGACACGCCGATCACGAGCCGGGCGGCGATGTCGGCGTTGGTGAGGCCCTCGGCCATGAGCCTGAGCACCTCGCGCTCCCGCTGCGACAGCGTGTCGCCGATCTCGCGAGGCGCGGCGACCGCCTTGACGAGCACGTCGGCGGCCTCCGGCGCGAGCGTCGAGCGGCCCTCGCTGGCCGCGCGGATGGCGTCGGCGAGCTGGTCGGCCGAGACGTTCTTCATGAGGTAGCCGATGGCGCCGGCACGGAGCGTCTCCCCGACCAGCGACTCGTCGGTGAAGCTGGTGAGCGCCACGACACGCGTGCCCGGGCAGCTCTCGAGGATGAGCCGCGTGGCCTCCACGCCGGTCATGTCGGGCATCACGAGGTCCATCAGCACGACGTCCGGGACCTCGCGCCGGCACACCGCCACGGCCTCGGCGCCGGTCTCGGCCTGCGCGACCAGGGCGATGTCGTCGAAGATGGCGAGGACGGCCTCGAGCCCGCTGCGCACGAGCAGGTGGTCGTCCACGATCACGACCCTGATCGGTCCGCCCCCGGCACCCTCGCTCATGCGTCTCCTCCCGTCCTTGTCTCCCCGCTCCACTCTACAGTGACCACGGTCCCCCTGCCGCTCGCGCCGTCGATGGCGAGCGCCAGGCCGGCGGTCTCGGCCCTCTCGCGCATGATACCCAGTCCCAGATGCCCCGGGGCCGCGGAGCCTGATGCGAACCCTCTGCCGTCGTCTCCGACGACGAGCCGCACGCCGGGGCCGGCGGCGTCCAGCCGCACCCACGCGGAGGTCGCGCCGGCGTGGCGCTCGATGTTGGTGATCGCCTCCTGGGCGATGCGGTACAGGGCGACGGTGACGTCGGGCGGCAGAGCGACGTCGCCTCTCACGCTGACCTCGACGTCGATGAGGATGCGGCCCTCGGCCGCGGCCACCAGCTGCTCCAGCAGCCGCGGCAGCGAGGCGGCCTCCAGCGACTGCGGCCGCATCTCCAGCAGGAGCGCGCGCATCTCGGCGAGGGCGCCGCGCGTGAGGCGCTCCATCTCTTCGACGTTCCGCCGCGCCTCCTCCGTGGGCGGCTCCCAGCGGCGGCGCACCGCCTCCGCCTTGAGCGAGGCCGCGAACAGCGACTGCGTCACCGAGTCGTGCAGGTCGCGCGCCAGGCGCGAGCGCTCACTGGCCACGGCGGCCTGGGCCACCGTGGCACGCAGGCGGGCGTTCTCGAGCGCGAGCGCGACCTGCCCGCCGAACGACGCCACGAGACGCAGGTCGACGTGGCTGAACCCGCGCGGCGTCCTGTAGCAGAGCGCGAGCACGCCGTAGGGGTGGTCGCGGACGAGCAGCGGCACCGCGAGCAGGTCGCCGCTGCCATCCGCGGCCGGCCGGTCGCCGAGGGCCACGAGCGGCCGGCCCTCGTCCAGCGCCCGGGCGACCGTGGCGGTGGTGAGGCCGGGGGCGAAGCCGGTCGAGGCGGCCACCGCCAGCTCACCGCTCTCGCGGCCGCGCCGGTACAGAAGGCAGCCGTCCCCGTCGAGCAGCAGGGTGGCCTGCTCCACCACGCCGCCGAACAGGTCGGCGAGCGGCCGGTCGGGATCGAGCACGGCGACCTCCTGCAGCGTGCGCAGCTGGTCGCCGAGCTCCTCCAGCCGGCGCGTCGTGGCGCGCTCCGCCTCGTAGGACTGGTCGACGCGCTTGAACAGGTAGGCCAGCACGATCAGACCGGCGCCACTGAGCACGCTGAAACAGACCACGGTGATCGTCGGCCCGTCGGTGCGCCCCTGCACGATCATCACGTACAGGGCGAGTCCGAGGCACAGCAGGCTGACGGCGATGGTCATCCGCACCCGCAGCGTCAGGGCCGCGACGGTGACCGGCACGAGGTAGAACCCGGCGATCGGGTAGCTCGGGAAGGCGATGTCGAGGAGCAGGGCGCCGGCGATGGCGACGCCGATGAGCGTGAGCGCGGCCCGCCGGTGCCTGCTCAGCCACGAGATACGGGCCACGAAGCGCGACAGCCGGTCCGGCGACCCCGGCTCGGGAGGCGACACGACAGCCTGGCGGGATTCCTCGGCCACGACGGGACCAGCGTATCTTCCGCGGAGCGGGGCCACAATCGCGCGCCGGACGGCGCGGCGCCGCACACGCGAAGGCCCCCCGCTCCGCGGCGTCCGCGGAGAGAGGGGCCTTCCCGGGCCCGGCTGCCCGCCCGTCCGGCGGGAGGCGGGCGCTACTGCAGCGCGTGGCAGTTGCTGGCCGCGCAGCCCGTCTGCGGGCAGTACATCAGGCCGTTGGCGTCGGGCGTGTAGACGCTGCTCGGGTAGCCGTAGGGACCGGTGCTCTCTGTCTGCTGGCTCGAGCTCTGGTCGCCGGAGCTCTGCTGCCCATTGCCCTGGTCGTACCCCTGGCCGCCCGAACCCGTGCCGGTGCTCTGGACGGCGGTCTGCGTGGTGGCAGCGGCGGCGGCCGCGGTGTCGGTGCCGGCGATGCGGTCGGTGGCCTGCACGGTGGCCACCACCCCGATCGCCGTGAACGCCGTGAGCACGAGCACGGCGACGGTGTTCCTGAGCCTGCGGTTCACATGTCCTCCACTTCTGTACGCGACGCGGTCACGCGCGCGGGTCGGTCGGCGGGTACGGCGGCGGAGCCCAGGCGCGGACGGGCTCACGGACCGGCACGAGGCCGGGGGCCGCGGCCAGGCGGCGGTTCTCACGCCGCAGGCCGGCCAGTGCCGCGTCTTCGGGGCACGACACGGGCGTGCCGCTCCCCGCCACGCGGCCGGCGAAGTTCAGGGTGCACTTGTAGATCCAGCGCCAGTGCAGCACGGTGTGCACGAGGAGCAGCACGATGGTGAAGTCGGCGCTCCAGCCGTGCACGGTCACCCAGATGCTCGTGGGCGTGAGGTGGACGCCGACGACCGGCGCCACGACCTGGGAGATCATCAGGCCGCTCATCATCGCCGTGACGGCGAGCACGAACAGCACCGTGTCGATGACGAGGTCGAGGCGAGAGCCGTGCCAGAGCTTCTCGGCGAAGGTCGTCATGACGCGCAGCACCTTGTCCCAGTTGATCACCAGGTGGTACAGCAGCGGGACGATGAGGGCGACGCTGAGCCACTCGTGCCAGGCCAGACCGGTCCAGCCCGGGTTGAAGGCAGCGAGGAGCGCGCCGAACATCGCCAGGTCGAGCAGCAAGCGCCCTCGTACCGACATCGCAGGTCCTTTCTTCGTGATCTCTTCTCTACGGTGCGGCGTGGTGCCGGTGCCGCGGACCAACGTTGGCAGACGCAGGTTCAGTCCGGCTTGTGGCCCGTTTACAGACCCGTAACCGGCTCGCCGCAGGCCGGGGCCGCGCAGACCCGGGAGTCGTCCGCCGCGGCGCCGGCGCTCGATCCGCATCGGCAGATACCTCGTCGCGCGCGCGGGCAGGCGGTTACGGAGCCGTAAACCGGCCGCACACGTCTCGCAATCCGAGGGGGGCATCATCACTCCCGAGGGCCGGCTACCTACGCCGGTACACGCGCCACGGAAGAGGTACGGAGATGGCAGACACTCCCGAACAGCAGGCCGGTGCGCCCGAGGCGCCGGACGAAGTGACGAACCAGACGCAGGCCGCCGCGGCGGCCGGTCCCGAGGCGGCGGCTGCGCCTCAGGCGGCCGCCGCGGAGGCCGCGGCTCCGGCGGCCGAGGCCGCGGCAGCACCGGCCCAGCCGCAGGCCGCTCCGGCGGTCGCGGCCGCCGGCGCGGCCGCCGAGGCTCCGACGGCCGTCAACGCGGCGCCGCCCGCGGACGAGGCGCCGACGGTCGCCCAGCCGGCCTACGCTCCGCCGGCCTACGTCCCGCCCGCCTACGTCCCGCCGGCGGGCCCTCCGCCGGCCGGCTACCCGCCGGCGA
>CAIXSE010000268.1 GCA_903921965.1 uncultured Thermoleophilia bacterium
CCGGTGCTCCAGAGGTGCGCCGGGCCCGGCTCCGCCGTGAGCCGGCGCAGCTCGAACCAGTCGCGGACGACGCCGGCGACCTCGGCGGCCCAGTCTTCGCCGGTGATGCGCGCGGCGGCGGGCGCGGCCGCAGCTGCCGCCGGCTCGGGCCGCGCCGCCACGCCGGCCGCCGCGAGGAGCTCCCGCGGCGCGGCTTGCGCGAGGAGGGCGAGCGGCTCGGCCTCGTCGGTCTGCGCGAGGAGAGAGAGCGTTTCGTCATCGTCGGACGGCGCCCACGAGGCGTCGAGGAAGTCGCCGAGCCTGGCTGATGCCGTGGCCGCCTCGACGGGTGACCAGGCCGCCCGAGGACCAGGCTCGTCGTCGGCCGGCGCCGCCGCTGCCGGAGACGGCGCCGCCGCAGGCGGCCGCGGCCCCGCCGGCTCGACGCTCGACCGGCGCAGGGACGTGCGACGGTGCACCCCCGGCGCCTGCCGTGCCTCGACCGCTGAAGGCGCCGGCCCGGCGGCCTCGTCGTCCGTCCTCGCACGCGCGATGGCGTCGAGCAGCTCCCTCTCGCCCGGCGTCCCCTGACCCGTACGGGCGGCGGAAGGGAGGGCCCCGGAGGCGAGCCCGGGCGAGCTCCAGCCGCGTTCGGGCGCCGGTGTCTCGGCGGCGCCCGCGAGCAGGGTGTCGGCGCTGACGCGGAACACGTACGCGAACTGGTGGAGCTCCGCCGCCGAGACGCGCCGCCGGCCGGCTTCGATGCGGCTCACCGCCGACTGGTCGAGGCCCATCACCCTGGCCAGCTCGCGCTGGCTCCAGCCGCGCTCGGTGCGCAGTCTCGCGATCTCGCTTCCCACGCCCTCTTGATGCTCTGAGCGCATCAGTTCCGTCCCCTTGCGTCGCTACACTGACTCTAACAGGTCCTGCCCGACATGGATCCATTCTCCACGGAGAAGCGGCGCTCCTCCTTGACATATATGTTAGAATAGCATCACATGAGGGTAAAGTGGAAGCGTTACGATGTCTTCCAGTCATGGACGGAAGATCACGAGCGGGTGACGGAGTGGAGGAGCCGTCCGCCGGCCGGGCCGGGCCGGCGGACGGCGCATCGGAGAGGAGAGCACCATGCAGGAGATGCACGAGCACGAGGGCTATACCGGTGAGGCGCTGACGCGCACGCTGCGGCTGGGAGAGCGCGCGGTGCACGGGCCGCTGGCGGTGTTCCCGCTGTTCACCGAGAGGGCGGTGCCGCAGCCTGCGCGCCCGCACTACGTCACCCTGCGCCAGGCTCTGGCGCTGGGCATGGTCGCGGTCACGGAGGTCAGCGAGGGCGGGTCCGTCCCCGAGCTGCGTCTGGTCAACAAGGGCGACCAGCGCGTGCTCGTCCTCGACGGCGAGGAGCTGCGCGGCGCGAAGCAGAACCGCGTGCTGAACACCACCATCCTCGTCTCCCGCTACAGCACGCTCGTCGTGCCGGTGAGCTGCACCGAGGCGGGCCGCTGGTCCTACGCGTCGCCGGAGTTCGCGGAGAGTGAGATCGTCGCCGAGCGGCAGGTGCGGTTCGCCATGCGCGAGACCACGCAGGCGTCGCTGGCCGCCGGCGCGGGCCACCGCACCGACCAGGGCCGCGTGTGGCACGAGGTCGACGCCATGCACGCACGGCAGGGCACGCACTCGCCCACGAGCGCGATGCGCGACTCCTACGCGCACAAGAAGCAGGACCTCGACGCGGTCGTGGCCGCCTTCCCGCTGCAGGACCACCAGAAGGGCGTGCTCGTGCTGCACGGCGGGCGCGTGGTCGGGCTCGACTACGTCTCGCGCTCCCGCCAATACGCGGAGCTGCACGACAAGCTGCTGCGCAGCTACGCCTTCGAGGCCCTGGTGCGCGACGGCGAGCCGGGCGACCGCGCCGTCGCCGAGGCCTTCCTCGGCCGCATCGCCGGGCTCGACGGACGCCGCTTCAAGAGCCCGGGCCTCGGCTGGGACGTCCGCTTCCAGGGCGCCGGCGTCCTCGGCTCGGCGCTGGTCTACCGCGGCAGCGCCGTGCACGCCGCGTTCTTCGACGTGGGCGGCGCCGAGAGCGCCGGTGGTCCCGGCGACGAGCGCCGGCGACAGCCCGAGTGGCGCATCGCCGACGCCCGCGAGCGCGCCCGCCGGCGGACGACCTCCTGAAGGTCCCGGCCGGCACGACCGAGAGGAGCCATCATGCAGGACGACATCCGTCAGCGTTCGTACAAGGCGGCGGCGGCGATCACGCGTGCGCAACTCCGGCGCGACGCGCCGGAGCGGGCGCGGGCCCTCGACGCCGTCGAGCAGAGCGACGTGGTCGTGGTCGGCGGCATCTACGACCACGTCGAGTCCGTGCTCCAGGCGCTCGGCGTGCCGCACGTGCTCGTCACGCCGCAGGAAGTCGACGGGCTGAGACTCCGTCCCGAGCAGCTGCTCGTCGTCAACTGCCCGGGTGACGTCTCGCCGCGGGCCGTCGGGCGCATCCGCGCGTTCGTCGAGGCGGGCGGCAGCCTCTTCACCACCGACTGGGCGCTCAAGCACGTCGTCGAGCCGGCGTTCCCGGGGGTCCTCGCCTTCCAGAAGGCGCCCACCCGCGACGACGTGGTGCGCATCGAGGTCCGCGACCCCGACAACATCTACCTGCAGGGCGTGCTCGACGGCCAGGACGACCCGCAGTGGTGGCTCGAGGGCTCCTCGTATCCCATCACCATCCTCGATCCCGGCCGCGTGCAGGTGCTCATCACCAGCCGCGAGCTCGGCGAGAAGTACGGCGAGACGCCTGTGGCGGTGTGGTTCCGCTGGGGCGAGGGCGACGTGTTCCACATGATCAGCCACTACTACCTGCAGCGCACCGAGCTGCGCACGGCGCGGCACCAGCAGGCCGCGGTCAGCTACTTCGCGGAGAAGGAGGTCGACCTGCCGGCGGCCATGGCGGCCGAGGTCGACGGCCTCAGCCTGGCCGACGTCGAGTCGGCCAAGCCGTCGGCGGCCTTCATGGCGAACGTCATCATCGAGAAGAAGCGGCAGCAGCGCCGCCGGCGGGGCGCCGACGGGCCGGGAGACGGTGCGTGAGACGGTGCCGCGCGGCCGGCGGAGCGGCCGGGGCCGGCGGGCGCGGCTGCGCCCGCCGGCCCCGGCCGTGTCCGTGAGGCGTCACGACGCCTGCTCGACCACCTCGTCGGAGTGTTCCTCGTCGTCGTGGCGCAGCCAGTCCATGCAGGCCATGGACTCGGCGTCGCAGGTCACGCAGCGGTACTTCCGCCCGGACTCAGCCGGGCAGTGAGGGCAGGGGAGCATCTGGAAGCTCATCGCCGGGCCCTCTCAGGTGTGGTCTCATTCATGACGAGCGACAGGTGCCCGGGGATGTCCGGGATGACACGGAGGAGGATGAAGGCATGGGAGACGAGCACGAAGGACGCACCGAGCCGGTCGCGGGGCGCATGGAGATCGTGGACGGCGACATCACGACCCTGGACGTCGACGCCATCGTCAACGCCGCCAACTCGTCCTTGGTGAGGGGTGCGGGCGTGTGCGGCGCCATCCACGCCGCCGCCGGGCCGGAGCTCGAGCGGGAGTGCCTGACGCTGGCACCGTGCCCGACCGGCGAGGCGCGCCTCACCGGGGGGTATGGCCTGCCCGCGCGCCACGTGATCCACGCGGTGGGACCCATCTGGCAGGGCGGCGGCCACCACGAGGCGGAACTGCTGCGCTCGTGCTACACGGAGTCGCTGCGGCTCGCGGCAGAGGCCGGGCTGGAGTCGGTGGCGTTCCCGGCGATCTCAGCCGGCATCTACCGCTACCCCGCGGAGGCGGCGTGCGACGTGGCCGTGAGCGCCGTCTCCGCCTGGCTCGAGGGGCACGAGCTGCCGCGGCGGGTCGTCTTCTGCTGCTTCGGCGAGCCTTCGGCGGCACTGTACCGGCGGCGGCTCGCGTCCGGCTCCTGACGGCGGCGCCCGGCCGCGCGCCGGGACCGCCCGCGGCGCGCGGCTCGTACCCGGGTCGCTCGAGCCACCCGGCCCCGGCCGCCGCGACGCGGCCCGCGCGGGACCGCTCACGCCGCGCCCGCCGCGCGCCGATAGGGAAGAGCAGGCGCCGCGCGCGGCGGCGGGACGTGAGGAGGCTCCGATGAGGATGGACAGGCTGGCACGTGTCGCTCTGGCAGGCGCGCTGCTCACGCTCGCTCTCGCGCCGGGGCTGCTCGCCGCAGGCTGCGGCTCCTCCTCCGGCGGCGCGTCACCCAGTGCTTCCCCGTCGTCCGGCACCGCCGGTGAGGCGGCCATCACCGAGCGGCAGGTCACCGACCTCGTCGAGCTCACGGCCGCGGCGCTGCAGGGCGACGCCCCGGGCACCATCACCTCCATCGACAACGGCGAGGCGCCCTACGTCGACGCCGCCGACCCCGCGCTGTACGTCTTCGTGTTCGACCCCGACGTGCGCCTCGTCGCCCACCCCGACCCCACGCTGCAGGGCAAGAGCATGAAGGGCGTGCCCGACGCCGCCGGCAGGCTGTTCCGCGACGAGATGGTGGCGCGCGCCCTGGCCGGCGACTGCGGCTGGATCGACTACGTCAGGCAGGAGCCGGGGCAGGACGGCCTGCAGAAGAAGTCCACGTACTTCACGCTGGTCACCGGCAGCGACGGCAGCCAGTACATCGTCGGCGCCGGGCGGTATCTGGGCCCCTGGACGGGCTCCTCGCCGGACCCGGCCACGCAGCTGCGCATGGTCGGCAACCTCAACATGGCGTTCGTCGAGGTCGCGGGCGAGGGTGCGACAGGCTTCTCCGTCGACCTGGCCGGGGAGATCGCCGGGCGCATCGGACGCTCGCTGCAGGTGACCTTCGAGCAGTTCCCCGACCTGTTCCCGATGCTCGACGCCGGGACCGCCGACATCGCCATGTCGGCGATCAGCATCACGCCCGAGCGCCGCAAGGAGGTCGACTTCTCGGCGCCGTACTTCGACTCGGGCCAGTCGCTCCTCGCCCGCAAGGGCTCGGGCATCGCGGGGACGGCGGACCTCAAGGGCAGGGCCGTCGGTGCGCTCGAGGGCTCGACGAACCAGAAGACGGCCGAGGCGGTGCCCGGCGTCGGCCGCGTGGTGACCTTCGCCGACAAGGAGCCCATGTTCGACGCGCTCCTCGCCGGCAAGCTCGACGCCGTGGTCTGCGACACGCCGTTCGCGCTCTACAACGCGAAGCTGACGGGGCAGACCGAGGTCGCCGAGACGCTGACCACCGGCGACCAGTACGGCATCGCCCTGAAGAAGGGGAACACGGAGCTGCGGGCCGCGGTCGACGACGCCCTCGCGGCCATCAGGGCCGACGGCACCTACGACCGGCTGTACGCGGAGTACTTCGGGCAGTGAAGCGAGGAGGGCGCGGCCGCCGGCGCAGGGCTCGGGCGGCCGCGGTCACCGCGGCGCGACGCTCGCGACCCAGCGCCGCCAGTCGCCGCGGAACGCGCGGAGCTGGCGCTGCTTCGCCTCCCGCGGCAGCGAGCTGGCCTCGATCGAGGTGACGGCCAGTTCTTCGAGGTCGCCGAGGTCGAGGCCCCACGCGAGGTACGCGAGCGCGACGTCGTCAGACAGCTCGCGGCTCTGGAACAGCTCCGGGTCGTCGGAGCCCAGGACCACCTCGAGGCCGCGCCGGATCCAGCCCGCGGCCGGGTGCTCGCGCAGGTCCGGCACGTAGCGCAGCGCCTGGTTGCTGATCGGGCAGGCCTCGACCGTCACGCCGGCGGCGCGGACCTCGTCCTCGAGGCCGGGGAAGAGTCCCATGTTGAGGCCGTGGCCGATGCGCCGGGCATCCAGGTCGAGTGCCTCCTGGATGTTGTGGTCGTCCGGCGAGGCGCTCTCTCCGGCGTGCAGGTAGAGCGGCACCAGCGGCTCGGTGGTGAGGACGGGGGCGTAGAAGCCGTTGCTGTGCCCGGTGTCCTCCTGGGCGATGATGTCGAAGCCGGCGATGAGGTCGGGGGCGGCGGCGGCCAGGGCGCGCTCGCGAGCCAGCGCCGCCGCGGCCTCGTCCAGCGTCGCGCCGCGCCAGGTGGTCACGATGATGCGCAGGTCGAAGCCGGGGTGGGCGCGGCGGACCGAGGCCAGGATCGACCGGTACTCCTGCACGACCGCCATGTCGGTGACGAGGCTGCCGTCCTCCGCCGTGAGGGCCCCGAGCCCGGTGCGCAGCTCCACGAAGCCGATCCCGTCGCGGGCCATGTCCAGGAAGGCGTCGCGGTAGTAGCCGCGGAACACAGGCACGTACGAGACGAACGCGCGGATGCGCGCGAACGCCGCGTCGAACTCCTGCCAGGCGTCGGTGGCATCGTCCTCGGCGCCGATGGTGAACAGGTCGACGAGCTGCCGGTCGAGGTGCGGCTCGGTGCGTGCCAGGTCGGCGACCCTGACGAAGCCGGCCGGGATCCGCCCGTCGGGGAAGAACGCGAGCTGGCCGTGGTAGAGGCCGCCGGAATCCGCGCCCCAGTAGATGTAGCAGCCGGGGTCCGACAGGGCGCGGTCGACGATCCACTCGGCGTCGCCCGTCCCCGTGCTGTGGATGTGCAGCAGACCGCCTTTGGGCATCCGCTCCAGCGTGCGGAACACGGCCGAGGACTCGAGCCGCGGCTTCACGCGCTCGAACGGCGCCGCGAAGAGGCGCTCCGGGTGCGCGGCGAAACGCTTCAGCAGTCGCGCGCGCTGAGCCCCGAGCACCGCCTGGGCGGCGCGCTCGCGGGCGGCCAGGCCCTGGGCGGTCGGATCGCGGGTGGCGGAGGCGGCGCGTTCCCGTGCGGCCGAGTCGTGGCCCGCCGGCGACGCCGCGGCCGGCCGGGCGAGGGTCGCGGCCGGCACGGCTGCGACCGTGAGGACGGCGGCCAGCAACGCGGCGAGTGCGAGGCCGGTTACCCTGGCCGTCCGGGCAGGCCTGCGGCGGACCCCGATCAGTTCGGGTGGCTGAACGAGTTCCACGGCGCATCCTCGTGCAGGTCTGGCTCGGGCGTCGTGAACCAGTCGGTGGCCGTCCCTTCGATGACCGCGCTGCTCAGCGTGACGAGCGCGGCGGCGATCTCCTCCGCGGTGCAGTCGAAGCCCTCGCTGCGGATGAGCCGCATGCGCCGCTCGACGTCGGGCTCGGCGAGCACCCTGGTGCGGAAGTCGTCGTCGAGGTGCACGCGCTCGATGAACCGCCTGGCCTGTTCGATGGACACCGGCCCTCCTCGCTTGCGTCCTCTCCCTTATCGGCAGCGGCGTCACGGGAGTGCAGTCCCGGCGGGTGACGGGCGCCGGCCGCGGTCAGGAGTCGCGGAGGACGCCGCGGCGCCCGCAGGCGGCCGCGGCCTCGCGGACCAGCGCGGCGCAGAGGGGAGCGGCGGCCGCCTCGAGGCGGGCGGCGAGCGCGTCGAGCTCGGCGCGCGTGGCGCGGCCCGGGCGGAGCGCTTCGTAGACGGCGAGCACGTCGTCGTCGGGCAGCCCGGTGAGCTCGGCGGCGCGCCGCAGGTTCTCGCCGAGCTGGGGGTTGCCGTGCTGCTCGGCCACGGCGGCCTGGTGGCGCAGGGTGTCGGGGTGGATGCGCAGGTCGGCGGGGGAGAGGTCGCCGCGCACGGCCGCCTCGAGGGTGAGCTCCTCGAGCGGGCGGCCGCTGAGCGCGCGGGCGCGGAAGGCGTCGAGGGTCATCGCCGCACCTCGAGGTCGACCGGCGGCGCGCCGGGCACCGTCTCGCCGCGCTCGATGGCGACGAGCGCGACGACCTCGGCGTGGAAGCGCGCCTCGATGGCCCAGTCGGTGTAGGGGTTGCGGACCGGCGCCGGGCGCTCGCCGCGGGCGTGGCGGGCGGCGTTGAGACCGAGCTCGCGGTACATGGCCAGGGTGAGCAGCGGCGCGATGGACAGCAGCTCGAGGCAGGCGAGCGGCGCCAGGCCGCGCCGGTGGATGAGCGCCGTGCCCTTGGCCTGCAGGCCGACGGCGACGCCGGAGCCGGCGAGCTCGGCCGCCGTGAGGCCGATCACGCCGAGGTCGACGGTGGAGGGAACACGGACGAGGCGGGCCCGGCAGCCCCCGGCCTCGATGCCGGCGACGACCGCGGCGAGCGCGTCGCCGGCCGGCAGGCCGGCCATCGTGAACCAAAGCCTGGTGGCGAAGGCCGGCGACACGCCGACGCAGACCTCGAGCGGGTCGGTGCCGGCGGCGGCCGGGCCCTGCTCGACGAGGCGGAAGGGCGCGGCGTCCGGCGTCGCGCGGCGCGCAGGGCCGGCGGGCGACGCGGCACCGGC
>CAIXSE010000269.1 GCA_903921965.1 uncultured Thermoleophilia bacterium
GTTCGAGAACTGTCCGAGGGCGCGGAACGCCGACGCGTCGAACGTGGGCGCCGTGAGCGTCGGCTTCGGCCAGTACCCCGCCAGCTGGCTCATGTAGTAGTCCATCGCCCCCTCGGCGACGCCGAACGCCTTGGTCCGCGTCCTCTCCTGCGCCGTGTTGGACTGGACGTTGGCGGTGATCATCACGAGGGTCGAGGCGAGGATCGCCAGCGCCGCGAGGACGCCGATGACGAACACCAGGCCGAACCCCGACTGATCGCTGAGGCGCTGTCTGCCGCGGGCCACCATGCCGTCACCGCTGGTTGCGAAGCTGGGCCGTGGTCTGAAGGTCGGCGTAGATCGGCGCCTGGCCCGGCACCAGGTCGTCGATGATGCGGATGGTCACGGCGATCGTGTTGGTGCGGTCGTTCAGCCCCGTCCCGCCGACGGTGGAGTTGTAAGCGTGATCGGCGGTCACGAGGTTGCCGCTGTCGTCGTAGTACGTGTACAGGAACAGCGGGGTCGGGCTGCTCGGGCTCATCGAGTAGTTCACGACGTTGCGGATCATGAGCGTCGCGCCTTCCCCGGTCTGCTGCTCGGAGAGCGGCCACCCGGCGGGGGTGTCGGGGATCGGGTTCATCGTGACGCCGGTGATTGCGCCGTTGTTGTTCACGTCGTCGAACCGCCAGATGGTCCGGTCGCTGTAGAGGCGGTACATCACCATGTGCGGCTTCAGGCTCGAGGTCGTGTTGCCGCTGCGGTTGAACGTCGTGTAGAACGCGACCCAGAACGCCCGGGCACGCGAGAGGACCGGGTCGGAGGCCAGCAGCCGCGTCTCCCCGTCACGGATCTCGCGCTGCATGCGCGAGAGCGCCTGACGCGCGTCGTCGCGCTGCTTGCTGCTCCTGGTCGAGTACGAGTACGAACTCTGGAGCGCGAACCAGCCCATCAGGATCATCGTCGTGATGATCGTCATCACCGACATGGCGATGAGCAGCTCGATGAGCGAGACACCCGCCCGGCCGGCCCACCTGCGCCGGCGGGCCACAGGCCGGCTACTGGACGCTGACACTGGCGTTCGCATTGTTGATCGTCACCCCGTAGGCCGTAGCCTTGGACGTGTCCAGCGGGTTCTTGCCGTACACCCAGACGTTGTAGTTGCCGTTGGGCAGCCCCGAGAACAGGATGCTCGCGTACCCTGCGAGCGCTGTGCCCGTGGCGGACGGCGTGGGCGACGTGGAGCCGCTCTGGCTGTAGTAGAGGGTGTTGCCCACGTTGGAGAGCCACACGTAGAGGGCCGGGTTCTTGGCGTTCGTCACCGTGAGCGTGAACGTGGTGGTGGGGGTGTTGGTCGTGGCGCTCTGGACGGTGCTGGGGTCGGACACGTTGAGTGCCACGTCCCTTGCGGTGACGCGGTAGTAGTACGTCTTGCCCGCCCCGACCGAGTCGTTGTACGTCAGCGTGACGGCATCGGCGGTCGTGGCCAGGGGCTGCGTGCCCCAGTTCGAGCCGTCGGCGCTGCGCCAGACCTGGTAGTCCTTCACCCCCGTACCGGTGTCGGTGGACGCGTTCCACGTCAGCTGGATCACCCCGGCGCCGACGACGTCGTGCGTGATGCTGCCCCACGTCGGCGCGGTCGGCGGGGTGGTGTCCCCGGTGGGGGCGAGCGTCGTGGTCTTGACGGGGGAGCAGCGCGCGCTCTCCACCCCGGAGGCGTTCACGGACGAGACCTCGTACCAGTAGTCGGTCGAGGAGACGAGCGGCGAGTCGGTCAGCTGCGGCGTGGCCGGCGCACCGACGAGAGTGAACGGGCCCCCGGCCGACGTGGCCCTGTACACCTTGTAGCTCGCCGCGGTGGGGACGGCGGCCCACGTCAGGCTCGCCTGGGTGACGCCCGGCGTGACCGTCAGGCCCGTCGGCGCGGCGGTGGTGATGTTCCGCGCCAGGACGAAGAAGAAGCGGTCGGTGGCTCCGAGGTACGAACCCGCACCGGCGGCGGCCGGCGTGGCGGTGACGGAGTAGGTGCCGTCCAGCACCCCCGAAGAGTCCCAGTTCCACCAGAACGTGCTGGTCGACGAGTCGAAGCCGCAGGGCGCCGTGCCGTTCTTGGTCGAGTAACCCGGGATCGACGTGTTGTACACGAGCTGAGCGGTCACGAAGTTGCCGTTGGAGTCGTAGATCTGGAACTGGACGCTCTGGGTCTGCTGGCCGCGCCACGGCTGGGTCGGGATGGCGCTGACCTTCACCGTGGTCAGCGAAGCGCCGCCGAGGACGTTGTCTTCGCTCAGTCCCGGGTCCGTCCAGAACGTGGCGAGGGTGGGACCCGCGTACTGGCGGTAGACGACGGTCTGGAGCACGACCGCCTTGACGGGCTGCGGGGGGGCCGTCCACGACACGGTGACCGTGACGAGCTTGTACTTGATGTTGGTGTCGCTCGGCTTGTTGATCACCGAGTAGCCCACGGCCAGCTGCCTCGCGGGGTTGGCGGACACCGGCGCGGTCGTGCCGAACGTGCTCACCAGGTTGCTCTGGGTGATCGAGGCGAAGTCGAGAGACCGCACGCGCTCGATGCGGTCCTGGGCGGCGTTCAGGCCGGCCTGCCGGAAGAGGTCGGCCGCGTTCTTCTGCTGTGCGCCCACGAACATGGGCACGAGCGCCGCGAACGCGATGCCGGCGATGAGGATGGTGACGAGGAGTTCGACGAAGGAGAAGCCGCCGGAACGCGCCCGCGAGGAAGCGGTGTGTCTCCCTGTCGTGCCGACCTTCCGGTCCGCCATAGCGTCTCCAGCCCCTCGCCGAGGAACATCCTGGAGAGCTCACAGCCGGACCCGCGGCTCGCCCACTTCTCGCTTATCGACGCGATGACGAAGACCCTTAGTGCGGAGCCGACGAAAACGTCGCCAGCGCTGACACGACACTGTCAGCACGTCGTCACCGCGCCCGCGCCGGGCATCGCGACCCATCTCTCGTGAGGCACCGTGCCTGGTCACCTTGGATACTACCCCTGACACCGGGTGTCGCGACGGAACATCCGTCTACCAGGTCTGCCGGCGCGGCGGGGCGGGCCGGCGGAGCGGGCGGGTCCGTGGGGCGGGGCGGCGGAGCGGGCCCCGCGCACGGGCAGACGTCAGGGCAGCGTCTGCAGCTGGCTCAGGGTCTGCTTGAGGAGCTCGATCTGGCGGCCGTACTCCGCGAAGTCGCCGGCCTTGAGCGCCGTCTGGGCCGCCTCGAACTGCTGGTTGGCCTGCAGGATGAGCACCTTGGCCTGCGCGGTGACCCCTCCGCCGGTGCCGCCGGTGCCGGGCGACGGAGTCGGCCCCGGCGTCGGCGTGGCGCCGCCGGAGCTCGTGCCCGGGTCGAAGCTCGAGCCGAAGGCGGCCACGAGCGCCTCGGCCAGGGTGGGCTCCATCGCTACCACCTGCTCCGCGTTCCCCTGGCCGCCGGCCGGCGCCGGCGCGCGGTAGAACACCACCACGCGCTTGAGCTGCGGCAGCTGCGTGCTCGTCGACTGCAGGTACAGCGGCTGCACGTACAGCAGCGAGTCCTCGATGGGCGTCACGAGCAGGTTGCCCATGATGACCTCGCTGCCCTGCTGGCCCCACAGGGTGCGCTGCGCGCTGATCGTGGGGTCCTGGTTGATGGCGGCCTCGACCTGACTGGGCCCGAACACCGTGTAGCTGGACGAGAAGACGTAGTTCAAGGAGCGCCCGTAGGAAGGCATGTCCGACCGGGCGCCCAGCCACGCGATCATGTTCTGCCTGCCGTTGGGCACGAACGGCAGCATCAGGAGGAACTCCTCCTTGGGGTTGCCCGGCAGCTTCATGATCACGTAGTACGCGTCCATGCGCCCCGGCCCCGAGAGCGACACGTTGTCGGGGATCTGCCACTGGTCGCCCTTGTTGTAGAGCACGTCGGGGCTGCTCACGTGGTACGACGAGTAGACCTCGGCCTGGACGTTGAACAGGTCCTCGGGATACCGCAGGTGGTCGAGCAGCGCCTGCGGCATCTTGTCGCGCGGCGTGAACAGCGACGGGTACGCCGCCTGGTACGTCCGCAGCAGCGGGTCTTCGGGGTCGAAGACGAAGTACGTCATCGTCCCGTTGTAGGCGTCGACCACGATCTTCACCGAGTTGCGCAGGTAGTTCACGCCGCTCTGCGGGGTCGAGTACGGGTAGCGGTCGGTGGTCGTGTACGCGTCCTGCACCCACCACAGCCTGCCGTCGGCGATGACCATGTACGGGTCCTGGTCGAGAGCGAGGAAGGGCGCGGCGCTCGAGATGCGCTCCTGGATGGCGTTGCGGATGATGATCCTGCTGCGGCCCGTGATGGACGACGTGGTGAAGAACTTGATCGTCCCGAAGCGGAAGCAGAAGGCAAGCCGGTTCAGGAACGGGGAGATGGGGATGCCGCCGGTCCCCTTGTAGCTGTCGTACACGTCTCCGTTGGGGCCCGGGTAGTCGAACTCGCGGTCCTTCGTGTCGACGAGGCTGTAGCCGGTGCCGCGCTCTCCGTAGTAGATGCGCGGCTGCGTGATCTCGAGGCCCTTGACGCTCTGCGGCGGGATGTCCTGCACGAGGAAGTCGGGCGACCCGTCGTTGGTCACCTGGTTCACGGCCGACATGGCGACGCCGAAGCCGTGCGTGTACGTGATGTGCTGGTTGACCCACGTCTGCGCCTGCGAAGGCAGCCCGTCGATGTTGAGCTCGCGGGCCGAGAGCATGGTCTCGCGGTACACGTTGTTCACGGTGTAGCGGTCCACGTCGGCGTCGAGGAAGGCGTAGTACGGGCGCAGCTCCTGCAGCTGCCGGTAGCTGGTGACGAGTGTGTTCGGGTCCCACAGGCGGATGTTGCGCAGCGTGGGCTGGTTGGCCTCGAGCTTGGCCGGCGTGAGCGGGGTCTTGGGCGAGAGCGGCTGCTGCTGGATCTCCTCGAGCTTGTACGCGGCCTTGGTGGCGGCCATGTTGCCGGCGATGTAGCTGCGCTCCTTCGTCAGCTGGTTCGGGTTGACGATGAGCGACTGGTACGCGGCCGGCACGATGCCGCGCAGGACGATGAGGGCGACGATCCACACGCCGATGGCGAGCGGCCACCACTGACGGCGGCGCCACACGTTCCAGATGAGCACCGCCGCGAGCGCGAAGGCGACCGCCATGAGCACGTACATCATGGGCAGGCGCACGTGCACGTCGGTGTAGCCGGCGCCGTACACCGCACCTGCCGTGGAGTACAGGAGCTTCCAGCCGCGGAAGAGCTGGCCGATGCCCGTGACGACGAAGATCGCGGCCAGGATGGCCGAGAGGTGGGCCACGGCGCGGCCGCCCAGCTTGAGGTCGATCTGCGGGATCTGGGTGGGCGTGCGCGCGGCGCCGAAGGGGTTCCGCGGGTCGGTGAAACGCGGCTGGCCCTGCTGGGCCGCCGGCGCGGGCTTCGCGATGAAGTCGATGCCGCCCATGATCAGGTGCATGACGGCGGTGAAGACGAGCGCCGCGACCAGCGCGCCGAAGACCAGGTTCTGCACCGCCTGCCACACCGGCAGCGAGAACACGTAGAAGCTCACGTCCTTGCCGAAGATGGGGTCGGTCGCCCCGAATGGCACCTGCCTGATGTAGAGCAGGAAGGTCTGCCAGTCCGACGAGAGCGAACTGGCGGCGACGAAGGAGGCCAGCAGGCAGACGGCCAGTCCGCCCCAGCCGACCCACCGCTTCACCCGGTCGCTGCGCGGCTCGAGCAGGTCGCCCGACGAGGTGACGCGGTAGCTGGGGGCCAGGCGCCGCGCCAGCTCCACGTTGGGCCAGACGATCGCGAAGAACACGGCGAACGCGATGAGCCCGATCACGATGTGCCACCAGAAGCGGGTCCAGAACACCGGCCTGAACCCGACCTCGCCGAACCAGAGCCAGTCGACGTAGAGCCCGAGGATGCGCCCCGAGAGTGCGAGGAGCACGACGACGGCCACCACGACCGCGGCGATGACGATGCGCCGGCGCCGGTGGTTGCGCGCCGGCGCCTTCTTCTTCGGGCCCTTGCCGCGCTTGGGGTCGATGGGGCGGACGTTGTCCATGCGCCTAGTATGAACCTATCCGGCCCGCGAGCGTCAGTTGTGCGCAGCCTTCTCCGCGCGGATCATCGCCGTGAAGCGCTGGACCATGACCGGGTCCAGCTCGAGGGCGGCCACGTCGCGGAGGTCGTCGAGGCTGTCGCCGTTGTGGGCGTTGATGTCGAACCGGCGGCACACGGCGAACGCCCTGGCCACCCGCGGGATGGCGCTGCCGCGCCGGCCCTCGGGGTACCCCTGGCCGTCCCAGCGCTCGCTCCCGTAGATCAGCGCGTCCACCACGCGGCCGCGCACGTCGGCCGGCAGGGCGTCACCCTCGCGGCCCGGGCCAAGGATCGTCTGCACCTCGGCCTGCAGGCTGCCGTCGGCCTCCACGGCCGCGAGCGCCGTGACCAGGCCGACGGTCTCGGCCTCGCTGAGGCCGATGAAGTCGGCGAAGCGGCGCCCGACGGCCGCAAGGCCGTCTTCGAGGCCCTCGGGCGCGCCGCTCACGCCGGCGCCGGCAAGGCACACGCGGTCGCGGCCGAGCGCCTTGGCGCGCAGCAGCGCCGCGTCGGCAGCGGCCAGCAGGCCCTCGCTGGTGGCCGCCGACTCGGGGAAGGCCGCGACCCCGGCGGAGATGCCCACCGCGAGGCCGGCGTGCCCGACGTCGATGCTTGCGACGCCGGTCCTGATGCGGTGTGCCAGCGCCACGGCCTCCTGCAGCTCGGTGCGCGGCAGGATGACGGCGAACTCCTCGCCGCCGTAGCGCGCGAGGTAATCCGTATCGCGCGCGCAGCCGCGCAGCACGTCGCTGACCGCGCGCAGCACGTCGTCGCCCTTCTGGTGGCCGACGGTGTCGTTGACTGCCTTGAAGTGGTCCAGGTCGAGCATGAGCAGACAGAAGCTCTCGCCGTACCGCTCGCCGCGGCGCGCGGCAAGGTCGAGCGTCTCGTGGAAGTGCCGGTGGTTGTGCAACCCGGTGAGGCCGTCGCTGATGGCGCGGCGCTCCAGCTCCTCGTACACCTGCGCGTTCTGGAGGGCGATGGCCGCCATGTTCGCGAACAGCTGGGCGACCTCCAGCTCCTGCTCCTGGAAGGTCCGGCCGCCCACGCGCTCCACGCCGAGCACGCCGGTGACGGTGCCGCGCAGCTTGAGCGGCACGACGAGCGAGGCGTGCGGCCGTCGCTCGGCCTGCCCGTTGGCGTGCGCGACACGGGGGTCCGCACCGCCGTCGTTGACGATCTGGGCGGTGTCGTGCCGCGCCACCCAGCCGCGCAGGCTGTCGTCCATCGAGAGGCGCAGCGCCAGGAGGTCGTCGGCGTCGGCGCCGGTGGCGTAGATGCAGACGAGCTCGCGCGTGGCACGGTCGATCAGGCGGATGTCCAGGGAGTCGTAGCCGACGACCTCTTTGAGCATGGCGCCGATGTCACGGAACACATCCTCGCGGTCGAGCGTGCCCAGCAGGGTCGCGCTGAGGTCCAGCAAGCGGTGGCGCAGGGCGAGCTGCCGCTCGAGCTCCTGCGAGGCCGACTGGACCTCCTCGTACTGCCGCGCGTTACGCAGGGCGATGGCGACGAGGTTGGCGAAGAGCTTGGTGGGCTCGAGCTCGGCCTCGGAGTACGTGCGGCCGCCGATGCGGTCGATGGCGAGCACGCCGATCACCGTGTCGCCCACGGTCAGCGGGGCGATGATGGACGCCTGCGGGACCCACTGGGTGCCGGGCACGTGCACACCGCGCGGGTCGGCGAGCATGTCGTCCACCAGCTGCGCCTCGTTGTGGGTGACCACCCAGCCGCTCACGCCGACGTCGAGCGGCGCCCGCCAGTCGGTCATCTCTGCCGCGTTCAGCTCGCTGGCGAAGCCGCAGTAGAGCTCGTGTGAGGCCTCGTCGACGAGGCGGACCTCCATGGCGTCGTAGGGGACGAAGTCCTTGAGCAGGTCCGCGACGCGCCGGAACAGCTCCTGTTCGTCGAGGGTTGTGAGCA
>CAIXSE010000270.1 GCA_903921965.1 uncultured Thermoleophilia bacterium
GCCCGGCCGGCCGTCAACCTGTCGTTCGTCGTCGATCGCTCGGGTTCCATGCACGGCGACAAGCTGCGTCTCGCCAAGGAGGCGACGCTCACGGCCATCCACAGCCTGCGCGAGAGGGACCGCTTCAGTGTCGTGGCGTACGACGATCGAATCGACGTCCTCGTCGCCGCCAGAGCGGCGACCGCTGGAGATCGCCGTGACGCGGAGGACGCTGTACGCCGGACGTTCGCCAGAGGGATGACGGACCTCTGCGGCGGATGGGAGGCCGGCTGCGAGCAGATCGGCGTCAGCCGGCACGACGGTGCGGTCGGCCGCTGCCTTCTCCTTAGCGACGGGCTCGCGAACCGCGGCGTGACCAACCATGAGGACATCGTCGGCCGCGCCCGTGAGCTGGCGGCGCGCGGCGTAGAGACGTCGACCTTCGGGGTCGGGCGCGACTTCGACGAGAGCTTGCTGGGCGACATGGCTGCGGCAGGCGGCGGTAACTTCTACTATGTGGAGGCCGCCGCACAGATCCCCGACTTCATCGCCAGTGAGGTCGGGGAGGCGCTGGAGACCGCAGCCACCGGCGTGCGACTCGTGCTGGACCTGCCGGAGGGCGTCCGCGTCCGTACGCTCAACGAGCTCGACACCGTGCAAGAGGGCACACGGGCGACCGTCGCGGTGGGCACGATGGTCTCGGAGCAGGCTCTCGAGATCGTCGTCATGCTGGACTTCCCGGCTGCGACGGTGGGCGAGCGGGCCGCCGTGGCGGTCTCGGTACGCGACGACGATGACGCGTTCTCCGCGGTGACGGCGACGGCCGAGTTCACCCACGTCGAGGAGCCGCAGGCGGCGGGCCAGACGCGCACCCGCGATGCCGACTACGCAGCGGCACAGCTCTCGGCTGCGCTGGCCCGCCGGAGCGCCTTGGCCTTCCACGACCACGGCCTCTTCACCGAGGCCCAGGAGGCCCTGCGCTCGACAGCAGAGCAGATCCTCGCCTACGAGAGTGACGATCCCCGGCTGCGGGAGATCATCGACGAGCTGGTCCGCATCGACCCCGACTTCGGTCGCGAGATGAGCATCATCCTGAAGAAGCTCCACTACACGCAGTCGTGGCACGGGCTGAGGGGTCGCGACGCGCGCGGGCGCGCGAAGCGCGAGTTCGACTGAGCACTGAGGTCATGGTCGCGGACTACTACTCCAAGTGCCTGTCCTGCGGGCAGGAGACGCACTGGGGGGACACGCTCCCCCCAGCGTCCCCTGCCTGTCAGTTCTGCGGCGGCACCCTCGTCCACTGCAGCTCAAGAGATGCACAGGACGAGCTGACCAGGCTCGTCAACCTGTGGTACTGGGGCGACACCTGCCTCAGGACGTGGATCCGGGACTGGGCGGCTCGCGATCCCGGTGGCTGTGAGGTGCAGTGCACCCCAGGCGATGAGGTCTGCCGGCGCAGCAATGAGCACATTCCCGGCGGCATGTACTGTGGACAACTGGAGCCGCCCGTCCCCTGCCGTCCGCCACGCCGCCCCGATCTGCTCCGTGACTTGCGCGTGGCGGTCGCCCGCCTGGCGTCAGACCGCGGGTGCGTCACCTGTCCGTCGCGGATCGCCGTACCCCCGCTGACCAAAGGCTGGCTGGCGGAGCGCCTTGCGGCGACCGCATGGCGCGGGCGTGCACGTCAGGCCGAGGACCGTGCGGCGGCAGCGGCGGCACGAGTCGCAATGCTCGAGGCGGAGCTTGATCGCCTCAGGACCGGCGGTGGAGACCCAAGAGGAGGCGAGGATCCGTGACACTCCCCTATGCCCACACCGTGGTGTGCGCCGTGTGCGGCACCGAGAGCGAGCAGACCGGACTGCTGAGCACGAACA
>CAIXSE010000271.1 GCA_903921965.1 uncultured Thermoleophilia bacterium
CCGCGCGCCCGCCGGACGCGGCGCGCACCGCGGGGGCGGCCCGCCGAGGTCACTGGCCGGCGCCGCCGCTCGCGTCGACGGCCCGGCGCACCGGCGCCGGCGAGCGTGAACAGGAACGCCGCAGAGCCCCGTCTCTCGCGACGGTGAACGTCACGCTGCCGTTCTTCCACGTGGTGAAGACCGTCGCCCCGGCGTCGCGCAGCCGGGCGAGCACCTCGGGCGTGGGGTGGCCGTAGTCGTTGGGGCCGACGCTGATCACCGCGAAACGCGGCCGGACGCCTTCCAGGAACGTGGCGGACGTGGATGACTCGGAGCCGTGGTGCGCGACCTTCAGCACCGTGACCGGAGGACCCCGGGCACAGAGCTCGCCGACCGCCTCTTCGTTGGCGCCCGTGGAGTCGCCGGTGAAGAGGAAACGGCTGCCTCCGGCCTGCATGAGGACGACGATGCTGGCGTCGTTCACGTCGTCTTCCCCCTGCGGCGGGCCGGGCGGGCTGAGCACGCGCGCCTTCGCCGCGCCCCACGCCGGCAGGCTGCGCCCGCGGCGCACCTGGACGACGCGCGTGCCGGCCGCGGCGAACGCCTGCCGCAGCGTTCCGTCGACCGGCCCCGCGACGTAGGCGGTGCGGGGCCGGAACCGGCGCACGAGGCGCGGCAGGCCGCCGGTGTGGTCTTCGTGCATGTGCGTGACGACCACGGCGCTGAGCCGGCGGACCCCGAGACCCGCGAGGGCGCGCCCCACGGCGGCCTCGGAGCCCGGCGGGCCGCCGTCGACGAGCCCCGCCCACGACCCCGAGCGGACGACGGACGCGTCGCCCTGGCCGACGTCGACGAACACGACCCTGGTGACCGCCCCCGCGCCCGCCGCCGCGGACAGGCCGCCCGTGGCGGCCGGCGACGGTGAGACCGGCGTGGCGTCGGAGGCGACCGCCGGGGCGCTCGCCCCGGCCTGCCCTCCGACCGCCGGGGCACCCGATGCGGCGCCGCCCCCACCCGCGGCACCGGCAGCGGGGGTCTGGGCGGGAGACCCGCCGCACCCGCCCGCAGCGACGCCCGCGGTGAGGGCGACGACCAGCAGCGCGACTATGACGAGCGCGGCGGCCCGCGAGCGGCGCGTGCCGGGCCGGGCCCCCGCCGGCGACCGGCCGTTCATCGCCCACGCCGCACACGACGTCAGAAGGCGCGCTATCGGGGTACCATCCATGCTCTGACTGTAGCACCGCGAGGTGACAGAACGGCCGGGCGGCCACCGGAGGTCCGGCCCGGCCGTACGCCGTCGCCCCGACTCACCTTCGCCCGCAGCGGGTAGAAGCCAGTCGTCAACGTCCTGGGGAGGGCACGTGGGAGTCGATCAGCGCATGCGCGAGTTCATCCGGGGCATCCCCAAAGCAGAGCTCCACCTGCACATCGAGGGCACGCTCGAGCCCGAGATGCTGTTCACTCTCGCCGAGCGCAACAAGGTCGAGCTCCCCTGCTCCACCCCGGAGGAGTGCCGCGCGCAGTACCACTTCAACGACCTGCAGCACTTCCTCGACCTCTATTACGAGGGCGTCGACGTGCTGCGCACCGAGCAGGACTTCTACGAGCTCACCGAGGCCTACCTCCGCCGCGTGCACGCCGACGGCGCCCGCCACGTGGAGGTCTTCTTCGACCCGCAGAGCCACCTGCCGCGCGGCGTATCCTTCGCCGTGTTCGTCGAGGGCATCCGCGCCGCGCTCGCCGACGCCGAGCGCCTGTGGGGCATGACCTCGCGGCTGATCATGTGCTTCCTGCGCGACCAGAGTCCCGCGAGCGCCATGGCCACCCTCGAGACCGCGCGCCCCTACCGCCACCTCATCAGCGGCGTCGGGCTCGACTCGGCCGAGGCCGGCCACCCGCCGCGCGACTTCGTCGACGTGTTCCGCGCGGCCCGGGCAGACGGGTACCACGCGGTCGCGCACGCCGGCGAAGAGGGCCCCGCCGAGTACATCGAGGAGGCGCTGGACGTGCTGCACGTCGTGCGCGTCGACCACGGCGTGCGCGCCATCGACGACCCGGCGCTCGAGGTGCGCCTGGCGAGCATCGGCATCCCGCTCACCATGTGCCCGCTCAGCAACCTCGAGCTCCAGGTCACGCCCGACCTCACGCAGCACCCGCTCAAGCGCCTGCTCGACGCCGGCGTGCACGTGACGGTCAACTCCGACGACCCCGCGTACTTCGACGGCTACCTGGCGGCCAACTACGAGGCGGTCCAGCAGGCGCTCGGCCTCGGCTACGACGACATCGCCGCGCTGGCCCGCAACTCCATCACCGCCTCGTGGCTGCCGCCCGACCGCATCTGCGACCTCATCGGGGAGATCGACCTCTTCGTCGCGACCCACGCCGGGGCGGACGAGCCGGCCGCCGGCTGACGCGGCCGGCGGAAGGCGCGAGCGGCGGCACGCCCCCTCGCGCCGCTCAGCCCTCCGGCGGCCAGCGCCGGCGGAAGCGGGCGGAGGCGCCGGAGCGGATCGTGCTCCCGTGCGCGAAGGCGGCGACCTCGAAGTCCAGCGCAGCCAGCCTGCGGAGGCTGCGCTCGCCCTCCGCGACGTCTTCGTAGATCGGCCCCCAGCCCAGGCGCCCGAAGTTGGTGGCGGCGTCGCCCACGAACAGGACGCCGCCGTCGCGCGGCAGCAGCAGCGCCAGGTGACCGGCCGAGTGGCCCGGCGTGTGCAGCGCGAGCAGGCCGTCCCAGGGCAGCGTCTCGCCGTCGCCCACCTCGTGCTCGACGGCGACCGGCTCCCGCCCGCGGCCGCGCTTCTCGCGCAGCTCGATGGCCCGGACGATCCCCCTGCGCAGGCGCCCGGGCCCCGGCTCCAGCGCGCGGACCGTGAGGCCCTCGCGCACGGCCGCCGCGTCTTCGGGGTGCATCCAGACCTCGGCGCCGGTCTTCTCTTTCACCGTGGCGAGCCCGCCCACGTGGTCGCCGTGGAAGTGCGTCACGACGATGCCGCGCAGGTCGCGCGGCGCGTGCCCCAGCTCGCGGATCGCGAGCCCAAGCGCACGCGCGTCGGCACGCGTGCCGGTGTCGACCAGCACCAGACCGCCGTCGCCGGTCTCGACGAGGAACGCGTTGACGCCGCCGAGACCCACGCGGAAGACGCCGCCGGCGATGCGCTGCGGTGTACGGCTCATGTCGCCCCCTTCGCTGCCCGGGCACAGCATCGCGGCTGGCGGACGCCGATTCAAGGTCGAAGCACGGAGATGCCGAAAGGTGAGTGGGGAACAGCACGGGGAGCACTGCCGGGCAGCCGGCCCTGAGTCGAGGAGGAACCATGATCGCAGCCCAGTCCACAGCCGCAGACGTCTGGGGGATCCTGTTCGGGACGACGATGCTCATCGTGGAGCTGGCCTTCATCGTCCTGGTCATCGCCGGCCTGTGGGCCA
>CAIXSE010000272.1 GCA_903921965.1 uncultured Thermoleophilia bacterium
GACCTACGACAGCCGCAAGGTCGGCCAGCCGGAGATCCTGGAGAAGGGCCGCATCTGCGAGTCGTACGGGGCCGAAGTGCTCCAGCTCACCGTCGGCCCCGAGCTGTTCTTCCACATGGTCGAGCTGCTCGACACGACCGGCTACTTCGCCGCCTCGCTCTACAGCAGCTTCGGCGTCAGCGGCATCGAGACGCTCGGCCTCGAGATCGCCCGCGAGATGACCGAGCTCACGGGGGCGCCGCCGACGCACGTCGTGGTCACCCACGCCGGCGGCGGCAACACCACCGGCACGGCCCGCGGCCTCAAGCGTGCCGGCGCCACGAGCACGCAGGTCGTCAGCGCCTCCGTCGACCTCAGCGGTCTGCACATGGCCAGCGACGACGACTTCAACCGCAAGAGCTTCACCACCGGCCACACCGGCTTCGGCGTGCCGTTCGCCACGTGGCCCGACCGTGCCGACGTGCCGCGCAACGCCGCCCGGCCGCTGCGCTACATGGACCGCTACCTCACGGTGACGCAGGGCGAGACCTTCTACGTCACCGAGGCCATGGCCAAGCTCGAGGGGCTCGAGCGCGGCCCGGCCGGCAACACCGCCATGACGGCCGCCGTCAGCCTCGCCCGCGAGCTGCCGTGCGACGCCACCATCGTGGTGCAGGAGACGGAGTACACCGGCGCCGGCAAGCACCACTGGAGCCAGCTGAACTTCGCGAAGCAGATGGGCGTCGAGGTCCGCGCCGGCGACCCGGCTGAGAACCAGCCGGGCAAGGTCATCGTCATCCCCGAGCGCCTCGACCAGGTCCGCGCGAAGGACTTCGACCTCGCGCGCATGCGCGCGAGCTACGTCCGCAACGCGCTCAAGAACGCGCCCGACGGCTACGCGCCGACGGCCGAGGACGTGGAGTTCCTGGCGGCGGACACCAACTCCGACGCCGCCACGGTCGAGCAGACGCTGGCCGCGCTCAGGGAGGTGTGAGATGTCGCGTGAAGACACCTTCCTGAAGGTCCGCGGCCACCTCGACGGGCTGAGCGACGAAGAGCTCGAGGCCCGCTTCTGGGAGCTCGCGCGCCAGGTGGTCGCACCGATGGTCGAGCTGGCGCGCACCCACACCTCGCCCAGCATCGAGCGCTCCGTGCTCATGCGCATGGGCGTGGACTCGCCGACCTGCATGGCGGTCGTCGGCGAGTGCGAGAAGCGCGGCCTGCTGGGGCACGGCGCCGGTCACGTCGTGCTGCACTGCATGACGACGTGGGGCTGCGCCGCGCCCGAGGCCGCGCGCCGGCTGGCGGCCGGCGAGGGCTGGGAGCTCGCCGCGCAGAAGTGGGGAGGGGCGGCATGAGCGCGCAGAAGCCTGGTCCGGCCGGCCCGGCGCTGCCGCCCCTGGACCCCGACGAGAAGCTCGACGTCGCCGCCCTGCTCCGGGACCTCGAGCACTACCGCCCGCGCCGCAGGGGCTGGCACTGGCGCGAGCTCGTCCCCGACCAGCGGCTCCACAAGTTCGTCTACAAGGAGACGTCGGCGAGCCTCGAGCGCAGCGTGCCGCTGCCGGCGGCGCACTACTTCGGCGACATCGACCCGCAGCCCGACTGCGTCGTGACCACCGAGATCGCCTCCGGGCGCTTCGAGGACGACATCCGCCGCATGCGCATGGCCGCCTGGCACGGCGCCGACCACATGATGGTCATCCGCACCGCCGGCCAGAGCCACATGGACGGCCTGCTCGAGGGCACGCCCGAGGGCGTCGGCGGCATCGCCGTCACGCGCAAGCAGGTGCGCGCCACGCGCAAGGCGCTCGACCTCATCGAGGACGAGGTGGGCCGGCCCATCAACTTCCACTCCTACGTGAGTGGAGTCGCCGGCCCCGAGATCGCCGTCATGTTCGCCGAGGAGGGCGTCAACGGGGCCCACCAGGACCCGCA
>CAIXSE010000273.1 GCA_903921965.1 uncultured Thermoleophilia bacterium
CGAGCCCTCGTACGAGTGCACGACGCCCGGCCGCACGCGCTCGGTGAGCTGCGCGACGAGGAGCACCGAGGCGCGGTCGTTGAACAGCTCCACGACGTCGCCGTCGCGGATGCCGCGCTCCGCCGCGTCCTGCGGGTGCACGCGCATCACCTGGTACGCGTAGCCGTCCACGGTGCGCCGGTGCCCGGGGATCTCAGAGAGCCACGGCACGTGCGTGTCGTGCTGCGTGTGGAACGAGAACCGCGGGTGCGGCGAGATCAGCTGCAGCGGGTACCTCTGAGCAAGCTCGGAAGTGTGCCCTTCCCAGCTCTCGTGCCAGCGCGGCAGCGGCGAGCGCTCGTCGTCGTCCGGCGTGTGCTGCAGCAGGCTCTGCGAGACGAACTCGAGCCTGCCGCTCACGGTGGCCAGCTCGTGAGCCCTCTCGGTGCCGCGCTTCGGGTTGCTCGTGTCGGGCGTGTCGCACGGCCGGCCCTCGGCGAACCAGCGCAGGGCCGGCGTCGGCTTGTAGTCGGGCACCTGCGGCACGACGAAGTAGCCCTTCGACTTGAAGTCCTCGTAGGACACGTACCGGGGCAGGTCCGACGAGTCGAACATCTTGCGGATCCAGCCTTCGAAGGTGTTGCCCTCGGTGAACTCCTCCTCGACGCCGAGGCGCCGGGCCAGTTCGACGAAGATGTCGTAGTCCGGTCGCGACTCGCCGACCGGCTCCACGCACTTCTGCTGGTAGACGATCACGCGGTGGCTGGCGCTCCCGGAGGCGTGGAGCGAGTAGCCGCCGGAGCTGGCCCACTCCGCGATGTCCTCGCGCTCCAGGTTGGTGCAGGCCGGCAGGACCACGTCGGCGAACCGCGTCTCGGTGCACCACCAGCAGTCCTGGTTCACGACGAACTCGAGGTTGGGGCTCTGGTACATCCGCACCCAGCGGTTCGTGTCGGTCATGGTGGCCAGGAAGGCGCCGCCGTAGCGGTAGAACATCCTGACCTCGGAGTGGCCCTCCATCGGGTACGTGAACTTCGTGAACTGCTGCTCGATGGAGTTGCCGCAGAAGCCCTCGCCCATCCAGCTGATCGGCGCGCTGAGGATCGCCTCCGGCACGGTCAGCCGGTACAGGCGCTGCTTCACCGGGTTCACGGCGGGCTTCTCGGCGATCAGGTTGAAGCCGCCCGACGCGTAGCCGGGGAACTCGAGCGTGGCGTTGTAGGGCGGCCCGTTGGCCGTGCCCCAGATCATGACGCCCGGCTTGCCGAGCCCCTGCATGGCCTGCAGCAGGACGAGCAGGCGGGCGCTCTCGGTGGCGAAGGCCTGGCGGCAGGCCCCGCCTTCGCCGCCCTTGGTCCCGCCCGCCAGGCAGGTGCGCTTGCTCGCCCACTCGCGCGCCAGCGCGACGATGGTGCGCTCCTCGACGCCGGTGAGCTCGGCGGCCCAGGCCGGCGTCTTGGCGACGCCGTCCTCCTCGCCGAGCACGTACGCGCGGAACTCCTCGAACCCGAGTGTCCTGTCGGCCACGTACTCGTGGTCGTAGGTGTCCTCGGTCAGCCACACGTGGGCGATGCCGAGCGCCAGCGCCGCCGTCGTCCCCGGCCGGTAGGCGATCCACTTGTCGCCCACGTGCGCGCCCGTGTAGTTGAAGAACGGGTCGATGACGATCGTCTTGATGCCGCGCTCACGCAGCCACAGCCGCCACACGGCGGAGTCGTTGCCGCCGTAGATGCCGTGCGTAGTGTCGGGGTCGTTGCCCCACTGGATGATCAGCTCGGTGTTGCGGAGCGCGTCCTCGAGCAGGTCGTAGTGCTCCGGGTTCCCGAGCCGCCAGAAGAAGCCCCAGGCGTGCGTGGCGCCCCAGTGCCAGCCTTCCCAGCTGTCCGGGTTGTCGAGGATGTCGGTGAAGCCGATGAGGTTGAAGAACCGGGCCCAGGCGGCCGAGCGGTAGCCGAGGTTGCCCCAGTTGTGGTGCGACGAGGCCCGCGACGTGATCGCCTCCGGGCCGTACTTCTCGCGGATGCGCTTCATCTCGCCGGCGACGAGGTCGAGCGCCTCGTCCCAGCTGATGCGCTCGTACCCCGACCTGCCGCGGTTCTGCGGGTTGCGCTCCCCGTCCGGGTCGAAGTCGACCCGCTTCATCGGGTGCAGGATGCGCTCGTCGGAATACACACGCGCGCGCTCGGTCAGCGAGAACGCCGCCACGCAGGACTTCCGCGGCGGCGTGTACTCGCGCCCGTCGACGGCGATCGTCCACGACGCAGCGTCGCGCTCGTCGAAGACGAGCGGGCGCACGCGCACGATCCGTCCGTCCTCGACGTCGACGCGTATGGCGCCGCCGCTGGTGCAGTTCACGAAGCTCTGTTCCGCCATCCTCGGTCCCCCTCGAGTCGGCCAGTGAGATGCGGGTCGTCGCCCGCCGCAGCGGTCAACCTGCCGGTTGACCGCCGGGGCGGGCGGCACACGTCAGACCGGAGCGCCGTTCAGGAACGCCATCTCCGTCGTCGCGAAGCCGTGCAGGAACGTGTAGATATCGCGCAGGTGCTTGCCGAAGGGCACGTCGTCGTCGGCCGTGCCGTAGCCGCCGAAGATGCCGCACCCGACGTTCACGGCGTTGGTGCCGATCGTGTCGACGTACGCCTTCACGAGCATGCCGATCCTCGGGTTGTACTCGTACTTGGTCTCGAACGACCAGCACGCCTTGTGGAGGAGGGTGCGCGCCGCCTCCACCTGTACCTGCAGCTCGGCCAGCTTCATGGCCACGTGCTGGTGCTCGATGATCGGCTTGCCGCCCTGGACGCGCTTCTTCGCGTAGTCCAGGGCCTCCTCGTACACGGCGCGGACCGTGCCCAGGTTGGCCGCCGCGCCGAGCAGCCCGAACGGCGGCGGCACGCCCAGCGGCGTCTTGGACCAGTCCTTCTGCGGACCGCCCCACTCGCCCTCCGTGCCCCACGCCTCACCCTCGTTGCCGAGGAGGTATCTGGCCGGGACGCGGCAGTCCTCCAGCACCAGTTCGGCGTTGGCCAGCGTCCGCCGGCCGAGCTTGTTGTGCATGCGCCCGATGCGGAAGCCGGGTGCGTCCGCCGGCAGCAGGAAGCAGCTCAGGCTCGTGGAGATCGGGCCCTTGCGATCGGTGCGCGCGTACAGGAAGTACAGCTTGGCGATGCCGCCGCACGAGATGTAGTGCTTGGTCCCGTTGATGACGTAGTCGTCGCCCTCGCGCACGGCGTACGTCTGGATGGACGCGCCGGGCTCGTCGTACAGGAAGTGCGAGTCGGTGCCCGCGTCCGGCTCGGAGCGCGCCAGGCCGAGCAGGAAGGTGTCGTCCGCGATGAACTTCGGGAGCCACTCCTCGCGCTGCTCGTCGTTCAGCTCGCCGACCAGCCGCGGCGACTCGGTGTAGCAGCCGCGGATGAGCGTGGCGAAGCCCTGGTCGGCCACACCCAGCTCCTCGAGGATGATAGCGAGGGTCAGGTAGTCGGCGCCCTCGCCGCCGAACTTCTCCGGGATGGCGGCCGTGCGCAGGCCCAGCCCGGAGGCCTTCTTGAGCAGGTCCCACGGCACGCACTCCAGCGGGTCGGTCTTCTTGTCCAGCTCGAAGGTCTCGGGCGCCACCTCTTCCTGGGCGAACTCCCGGACCATGTCGCGGATCATCTCTTGCTCTTCGGTGAGCCGGAAATCCATGAGGCAGCTCCTGCGGGTGAGGCGACCGGTGGTGGGTCTGGTCGTGGAATGCCACAGAGTAGGCCGGGTCCGGGAGCGGCGGAAGCACTTCGCCGCAACTCTTCATCGTTGCGGCGAAGTATGACCAGGGCGTATAGCAGGGGGCCGGACGGCGACGCCCCGGCCGCCGCCGTCAGCTCACGGGGCGGCGGCGCGCCCGACGAGCGCGGTCCGCACGTGCGACATAAGGGCGCGGGCGGCGCCCGGCAGGGGCCGGTCCCGCGGCGCGATCATGGCGAGGTCGCGCTGCACCCGCGGGTCGAACGGCACGGCCACCAGGCCGTCCATCGTCTCCGGCGCCACGAGCATCTTCGGCATCGGCGCCACACCCAGGCCCATGCGCACGAGCGCCTTCGTCAGGTCCGGGTAGTTGGCGCGGTACGAGAAGTGCAGGTCGACGCCGGCACGCCGCAGGGCGTCGGCGATGACGTTGCTCGCGTTCATGCTCGCGCGCGGGAGGAGCAGCGACTCGCTCGCGAGCATGCCGATCGGCACGGCCGGGAGGTCCGCGAAGCGGTGCCCGGCCGGCACCACGAGGAAGATCTCTTCCGTGAGCAGGTGCTGGGCAACGGCCCGCGTCGAGCCCCACGGCGTGATCACGGCGCAGTCCAGCTCGCCGGTGACCACGGCGTCCTCGAGCTGGGAGTCGTCCTTCTCGACGAGGTCGACGGTGACCTTGGGGTACGTCTTGAGGAACGACGCCAGGATGGGCGTGAGCATGACGATCACGTTCCCGGCGGCCCCGAAACGCACGGTGCTGGGGCCGCCCCCCGCCTGCTCGCGCATGAGGCTCACGACCTCGTCGGTGCGGGTGACGATCGCTTTGGCCAGCGGCAGCAGGAGCTGGCCGCTCTCGGTGCACTCGACGTGGCGCCCGTAGCGCTCGAACAGGCGCACGCCCAGCTCGGCCTCGAGTCGGGCGATCTGGCGGCTGAGCGTGGGTTGCGTCGAGTGCATGGCACGCGCCGCCCGGCTGAAGCTGCGAGCCTCGGCGACAGCCACGAATGAGCGGAAGAGGTCGAGTTCCATCTATACGGGATGGTAATACCGTCGCACCTGCATGAAAAGTTCCGCCGAACCTCTCCGCAGGCGCGGAGGCGGCCCCTATCATGGCCGGAACCGGCCGGCCCCGCCCGACCGTGAAGAGGTCGAGGGGCCGGTGCGAAGGGGAACCGCGACAGCGGAGGAGTGGACGGAGCATGGACATCGTGGTCTGCGTCAAGCAGGTCGTCGACACCGAGGCCGAGAAGCGGCTCGACCCGGGCACCTGGTGTCTCGACCGCAGCGTGAACTGCATCCTCAACCCGTACGACGAGTACGCCGTCGAGGAGGCGCTGCTGATCAGGGAGGCCGCCGGCGGCGAGGTCACCGTGCTCTGCATGGGGCCGGACGACGCCACCGACGCGGTGCGCAAGGCGCTCGCCATGGGCGCCGACGACGCCGTGCTGGTCACGGACCCGGCGCTGGCCGGCTCCGACGCACAGGCGACGGCGGCCGTCCTCGCGGCCGCGATCAGGACCGTGGTCTGCGATCTGGCCATCTTCGGGCTGCGGTCGACCGACGGCGAGACCGGCGCCGTGCCCGCCGCCGTGGCCGAGCTGCTCGGCCTGCCGCTCCTCTCGGCCCTCTCGAAAATCGAGGTCGACGGCGCCACGCTGCGCGTGCACCGCGAGACCGACGAAGGGTACGTCGCGTACGCGTGCCCCACGCCTGCCGTCATCTCCGTGGTCAAGGGCATCAACGAGCCGCGCTACCCGTCCATGAAGGGCATCATGACGGCCAAGAAGAAGCCGATCGCCCGGCACGACGTGGCCGGACTGGGCATCGACGCGACCGGCGTCGGGCTCGCAGGAGCCTCGACGCGCGTGCACTCGGCCAGCGTGCCGCCGCCGCGTGCCGCGGGCGTCAAGGTCGAGGACGACGGGAGCGGCGCACAGCAGATCGCCGACTTCCTGACGAGCGCGAAGCTCGTCTGAGGAGGCGGAGACAATGGCTGACGACATCCTCGTCATCGCCGAGGCGCGCGGCGACCGGCTCGCCGGCGTGACCCTCGAGAGCATCTCGCACGGACGCGGCCTCGCCGCCGCCATCGGGGGCACGCTCTGCGTGCTCGTGGCGGCGGCGGACACCGCGCCACTGGTCGCCGAGGCGGCGCGCTTCGGCGCCCAGCGCGTCTACGTGGCCGAGAGTCCGGAACTGGCCACCTACCGGCCGGGCCCGTTCACCGACGCGGCCGCCGCCGCCGTGCAGGCTTCGCAGCCGGCGGCCGTGCTCTTCTCCGGCTCGGCCGAGGGCCGCGACGTCGCCTCCGCCTGCGCGGCTCGCCTCGGCGCAGGCTGCCTGATCGACGCGACCGGTCTCGAGCTCGCCGACGGCGGGTTCGTGGCCACGCACCCCTGCTTCGGCGGCAGCGTCATCGCCTCGATGCAGGTCACGGCAGGTCCGACCGTGGTCGCCGTGCGCCCGAGCTCGTTCGCGCGTGAAGAAGCTCCGGCCGAGCCCGAGGTCGTGCCGCTCGCGGTCGACTTCGGCCCCGCGAGCCTGCTCACGACCATCGCCGACGTCGTCTGCGAGAACGCCGGCATCGTGAGCCTCGAAGAGGCCTCGATCGTCGTCACCGGCGGCCGCGGCGTGGGCAGCGCCGAGGGCTTCGCCGTCGTCGAAGAGCTGGCGAGCGCGATCGGCGCGGCGGTCGGCGCGAGCCGCGCCGTCGTCGACGCCGGCTGGAAGCACCACCAGTACCAGGTGGGCCAGACCGGCAAGACCGTCTCGCCGAAGCTGTACATCGCCTGCGGCCTCTCGGGCTCGATCCAGCACCGCGCCGGCATGCAGAGCTCCCAGCACATCGTCGCCATCAACAAGGACCCCGAGGCGCCGATCTTCTCGATCGCCGACTTCGGCGTTGTCGGCGACCTGTTCACCGTCGTCCCGGCGCTGACGGAGGAGCTCCGCCGGCGCAAGGCCGCGGACTGAGGCGAGGCTGACACAGTCGTGACGCTGACAGCCGCCATCTTCCTCGTCGTTCTCGTGGTGGCGCTCGCCGCCTTCGGCGTCTTCCTGACGCGGCGCGTGCAGTACGTGCTGGTCGGCCAGCCGGAGGACCGGCACGACCGGCTGGGCACGCGCGCCGGCGGCTTCGTCGTCTACGTCCTCGGCCAGAAGAAGCTCTTCAAGGAGCCGGTGGGCGTCGTCCACTTCGTGATCTTCTGGGGCTTCATCGTCATCGCCTTCGGGACGCTGCAGATCATCGGCGAGGGCCTCTGGGCGGCCTTCTCACTGCCCGTCGTCGGCGGCTGGACCGGCTTCTACGTGGTCCTCGACGTCCTGATGGTCCTCGTGCTCGTCGCGATCGTGGTCGCCGTCGCCTACCGCTACGTCGTCAGGCCGCCCCGCCTGGAGGCGAGCCTGGAGGCGGCCGTCATCCTCGGCCTGATCTTCGGCCTCGTGGCGGCCGCCCTCGTCTACAGCGGGCTCGCCTACGCGATCGACGGCGCGGACAAGTACGCGCTCGCACCGGCGACCGGCGCGCTCGCAGACGCCTTCGGCGCCGGCGCGAGCGAGACCGCCCTGCACGTCTTCTGGTGGGTCCACCTCGTCCTGCTGCTCGCCTTCCTCGTCTACATCCCGGTCAGCAAGCACCTGCACCTCATCATGTGCCCCGTCAACGAGTTCTTCCGGGACCTGAAGCCGCGCGGCGCGCAGATCCGCCCGCTCGACCTCGAGGACGAGAGCCTGGAGGAGTACGGCGTCAGCCGCGTCGACGGCTTCACTCGCTGGCAGCTGCTCGACCTGTACGCCTGCGCCGAGTGCGGCCGCTGCCAGGACCACTGCCCGGCGTGGCTGAGCGGCAAGCCCCTCTCCCCCAAGCTGCTCATGACGAAGCTCAAGGACCACCTCGACGAGGTCGGACCGGGGTTGCGGCGCGCGGCTGCGGTCAACCGCAAGGGTGACAAAGCGGAGACCGGCGGCGGCGCTGCGCCGGCCGCCTCCACCGCGCCCGCGGCCACCGCCGACCTCCCCAGCATGATCGGCGACGTCATCAGCGAGGACGAGCTCTGGGCCTGCACCACGTGCTGGTCGTGCCAGGAGCAGTGCCCGGTGCAGAACGAGCACGTCAACAAGGTCGTCGACATGCGCCGCGCCCTGGTGCTCGACCTCGGCGAGTTCCCGCAAGAGGCCCAGCTCGCCTGCCGCAACGTCGAGAAGAACGGCAATCCCTGGGGCATCGGTGCTCACACGCGGGGCGATTGGGCGAAGGAGCTCGACGTGCCGGCCTTCGACCCGGACGCCCCGCCCGAGTACCTCTACTGGGTCGGCTGCGCCGGGGCGTTCGACGACCGCGCCGTCAGGGTCAGCAAAGCCTTCACCACGCTCCTTCAGGAGGCCGGCGTCTCGTTCGCCGTCCTCGGCCCCGACGAGACCTGCTGCGGCGATCCCATGCGCCGCATCGGCAACGAGTACCTGTTCCAGATGCTGGCGCAGCAGAACGTCGAGACCATGAACGAGCTCGGCGTGAAGAAGATCGTCGCCACCTGCCCGCACTGCATGAACACGCTGAAGAACGAGTACCCGGCGTTCGGCGGACGGTACGAGGTCGTGCACCACACCGAGCTGCTGGCCGGGCTGCTCAAGAGAGGCCGCCTGAAGCCGGGGGCCGGCGTGTCCGGCGCCGCCACCGGCCGGGTCGCCTACCACGACTCCTGCTACCTCGGCCGCTACCAGGAGCAGTACGAGGCGCCGCGCGACGTGCTCCGCGCCGTGTCCGGCGTCTCCGTGCTCGAGCCGAAGCGCACGCGCAGCAAGAGCCTCTGCTGCGGTGCCGGCGGCGGTCGTATGTGGATGGAGGAGGAGGCCGGCCACCGCGTCAACGAGCTCCGCGTCGGCCAGTTGCTCGAGACGTCGCCGGACCTCATCGGCGTCAACTGCCCCTACTGCCTGACCATGATGGAGGACGGCCTCGGGATCGTGGCTCCCGATGGCGGCGTGCGCGTCATGGACCTGGCGGAGATCCTCGCCGGACGGCTGGCGGCCGCTCCGGACACCCCGACCGAGAAGGCACCGGCCTGACCACGAGAAGGAGCGTCCCATGCCCCGACCGGAAGAAGTAGAAGTCGTCGAAGCCATGAAGGCGGCCGTCACCGGCGAAGAAGTCCTCGCGAGCTGGGCGAAGCAGCGCCCAGGCTACGGCAAGCCGCCGGACGACCCGAGCCTCGACTTCTGGGTCAAGCACCGCCCCGACATGCTGCACACCTACGCGCAGAACCAGCTCACCGGCCTCCTCGACCGAGGCATCCTCGACCCGAAGACGCGCTACCTGCTGCTCGTCGGCCTCTACATGATGAACGGCCACTACGAGGGCGTGCTGCCGCAGGCGTGCAATGCCAAAGCCGCCGGTGCCACGGACGAGGAGATCATGGAAGTGGCCTACTGCGTCTGCTACTCGGTCGGAAAGGCCAAGCTCCAGGAGACCGGCGCGTGCCTGGGCACCGTCTTCGACAGTGCCACGTTCCAGGCGATCACGCCGCTCGCCGAGGACGGCGAGTCCCACGCGGCGGAGCGCCGGCACCTGGAGCGCTGACCAGGTCCCACCCCCGAGGCCGCCCACGGGTCCCCCTCCGCCGGCGGCCTCGACTCGAGAAGGCGGCCCGGGAGTCGAGCATGGGCTCCCGGGCCGCCTCTCTTCGCTCATGCGCCACCGGCGGCACAGCGTCCCCGCGAGCGGCGGCGGGCCTCAGAGGTGCGCGATCAGGTCGCGGTGCGTCGTCACCAGACCGAGCACCGGCAGCACGCCGGCGAGCAGCGCCTCGTGGAGCTCACGGTTGCCGTCAGTGATGCAGTCCGACGGGATGATGAGGTTGTAGAAGCGCTCGGCGAGCTGGTAGGCGGCCACGTTGATGGCCATGCCGGTGGACACGCCCACCAGCACCACCGTCTCGATGCCCTGGTCCCGGAACCGCTGTTCCAGATCCGTCGTGCGGAACAGGTCGAACGGCCAGTTGTACAGCACCGGCTCCCCGTCCCGGGGCCGGAGCTCGTCCACGATCTCCACGTCGCGCGTGCCCAGCTTGTTGGCCTGGGACTCCTCGATGCCGCGCCAGAACAGGCCGTAGGCAGGTGACGGCGAGTCGTCGGGCGTGTAGGCGACCACGTAGAAGACCGGCATGTCCCGCTCGCGGAACGCGGCCAGCAGCGCGGCGATGTGCGGGATGACCTCGTCCTCCGCGGTGGCGCGCGGGTGGCCCATGTAGTCGAGCGGGCTCGGCGACCTGGTGATGGCGTTCTGCATGTGGACGATCAGCAGGGCTGTCTTGCCGGTCAGCGCCCAGTCGGCCATGGTGCCTCCTCTTTCGTCCTCACGGGAGGCGCGATTCTATCGGCGCGACCCGGAGGCCGGGAAGCGCGGTCAGACGCGGTGCTGCAAGCTGCCGCGCCGCTTCAGTAGAACGAAGGCGACCCCGCCCGCGAATCCGGCCGCGCCGAACCCCGCCAGCATGAACCAGCCCATGGCGTAGCCGCTGTCGCCGGCGCCCGTGCCGTACGTGTCGAGCAGCACGCCGAAGAGCCACGGCGCCAGCATCGAGCCCGTGAGGTTGAGGAGGCCGATGAGCCCGGTGGCCGCGCCGACGGCCTCGTGGCCCCTGGCGACGTCGCCGACCATGGCGAGGCTGGGCGGAAGCACCCCGCCGGCGAGGAGCACCACGGCGAGGATCGCGACGTAGGCGGCGACCACGCCGGGGCCGACGGGGACGAGCGCCGTGACCACGCCCAGGAGCCCCAGGCCGCCGACGAGCACGACCAGCATGCCCCAGCGCTTCATGGCCAGCGCCCCGAGCGGGTTGCCCACGGCCTGCGAGACGCCGATGCCGGCCGTGAGGAAGGCGGCGATGGCGAGCGAGGCGCCGAACTGGTCGTGCAGGTACTGCGGCGTCCACGTGAGCACACCGACCACGACACCGACCACGGTCAGGTTCATGACGGCGCAGAGCCACACGCCGGAGCTGCGAGCGGCGTGCGCGAAGGCGCGCGCCAGCGCGCCGGCCGAGGCCGGTGGCTCGGCGCTGCGCGGGCGCGTGCGCAGCACGTGCACGGTGAGCACCGCGGCGGCGAGCACGACCCCGTACAGGGCGGCCACGAAGAAGACCCAGCGGTAGCCGCCCGCGACGACGACGCTGGGCAGGATCAGCAGGCTCACGGTGGTGCCGAGCCCGGTGCCCGCGCCGAAGAGCCCGAAGGCGCGGTGCCGTGCGCGGGGCGCGACGAAGCGCGTGACCAGTGCCGTGCCGACCGGCATGCCGGCCCCGGCGCCGAGGCCCTGGATGAACCGGCCGACGAGGAACCACGCGTACGTGTCGGCCGCCGCGAACACGAGACTGCCGATGAGGAACAGGGCGGCGGCCGCGAAGAGCACCTGGCCGCCCCACCGAGCCGTCCCCAGCCCCATCGGGATCGCCGTGAGCCCGACGGCCAGCGCGAACGCCGAGGTCAGCAGGCCGATCTGCGCGGCGCTGAAGCCGAAGCGCTCCTGCAGGACGGGCGCGCAGACGGCGACCACGGTGACGCCCACCGTCTGCAGGGCGACGAACGACATGAGCACGGCGGCCACGCCGTCGGCACGGCCGCCGTGGAGCTGCACCTCACCGGCGGGGACGTCCGCCGCCTCTTCTTCGAGCGGCGGCTCCAGCAGCCCGCCGGCCGGGACGGCCGCCGCCGGCCCGTCCCCGACCGCGGCGTCTCCGAAGCCGGCCCCTGCGTCCGGCTCCCCGGACGTCACGCGGCGCCGGGCCCTTCGCCCTGCGCCGTCTTCTCCCACCCGGGCACCCACCAGCCGGTGTAGCCCTGCGCGTCCACGAGCGCCTCGAGCGAGCCCGCCCGCAGCACGGCCGGCTGCGGGCTGACGTGCCCGGGCGTCACGAAGTCGAACACGACGCGTTCGGTCGTCACCATCGAGTACGAGCGCTCGTCGGCGAACCCGGCGTAGCTTGCCAGCAGCGCCTCGCGCCGCGCCGCGTCCTCGCAGAATGCGTACACCGATGCCACGTCGTCGAACCACAGCTCTTCGTGCCCGGAGTACGTGTTGACCCCTCCGAGCTCGAAGAGGGTGCCGGTGAAGTACTTCGGGTCGCCCTGCGTCTCGGTGTTCTGCACGTACTTGCGCAGCAGGCCTCCGCCCTGCTCGACCAGCAGGCCGCCGTGCGCGCGGTACCGCGCCTTGAACTCGTCGAGGCCGACGTCCTCACGCCGGTGCAGGAAGTGCACGAGCTTGATGCCGCCGCTGTAGTAGCCGTTTTCGGCGAACAGCTCCTCGCCGATCATCAGCTGGATGTCGAAGTTGAAGTCGCCGAAGTTGTGCGGCTGCATGCGATCGGGATAGTCCGTCGCCTTGAACGGCAGGACGAGGTCCTCCCACGTCTCCAGCCAGTGGTCGGCCATGTTCTCCCAGTCCTTACCGGACGGGGGGAAGAGCAGCCTGCCGCCGTCGATCCCGTCGGGGACGTAGTGCTGCGCGTACCGCCGGAAGGTGGACATCACCGTCGGCGTCTGCAGCATCAGCGAGACGTGGATGATGCCCCACTCGAAGAAGTAGCGCTCCTTGGTGTGCTCCGGCTTGCTGCGGCTCGCCAGGACGAATTTCAGCATCTCATGCCCCCCACCGGCCCCTACAGGATCCGGAACACGTCGTAGGTCACCCCGAGGGCCTCCTGCTTGCCGACGGAGACGCTCACGATGCGGTTCAGCCAGTCGTACTTCTGCGACCCCGTCTCGAACATCGGCTGGCCGCGAAGATAGTATTCGGAAGCGGGGACGTCCTCGCCGGCCTGGATTCGCGCCCAGATGTCGGGCTTCACGTCCATGATGCCGCGGTAGCTGACGAAGATGACGGCGCCGTCGTCGGTCTGGTAGGTGTCGCGCACATCACCCTCTCCGGTGCCGTCGGGACGTGTGAGGAACCAGTCGCCGGTGCCCGGCAGCACCTTGCCCCTGACCTCCGGCCCCTCGAACCAGCCGCCCTTCACGCGGACGATGGTGCGGTGGCCGCGGAAGGTGTCGCCCACATCGTAGAACCCCTCGACGTCGATGTGGGCGCGCCACAGCAGCGTGCTCCTGAGTGCGGGCTCGCTCATCGGTCCTCCCTCACCAGGCCGTCACGCCGCCGTCGACCTTGTAGTCGGAGGCGGTCACGAACCCGGACTCGTCGGATGCCAGGAACGTCGCGCAGTAGGCGATGTCGTCGGGCGTCCCCAGACGGCCGACCATCATGCGCGACTCGACCGCCTCGCGGAAGCCGGGCTCGTTGTCCAGGCGCGGCTTCGTCTCTGAGGTGACGATGAGCGCCGGGCAGATGGTGTTGGCACGGATGCCGTGCGGGGCGCCCTCGAGGGCCAGCTGGCGCGTCATCGCGAGCACGGCGCCCTTGGTGGCGCAGTGCGCGAGGGCGCCGGAGCCGGGCAGCGTCTCGTAGGCGTTGACCGACGAGAAGTTGATGATCGACGAGCGCCCGCTCGCCTTCATGTACGGCCAGGCGGCCTTGCAGGCGAGGAACACGATGTCCAGTTCGCCGACGATGGTCTTCTTCCAGTGCATCTCGTAGTCCATGTCCTCGATGAACTCGAAGCAGATCTTCGCGGCGGCGTTGAGCAGGACGTGGATGCCGCCGTACTTCTCGTACGTGGACGTCATGAGCCGCTCGACCTGCGCCGGGTCGACGAGGTCGCACGGGTGGACGCTGTCGATCGCCAGGCCCTCCGCGGCAGCCAGCCTGAGCGTCTCTTCGGAGCCGGCCACATCGAGGTCCGCGCCCACGACCGTCGCGCCTTCGCGCGCGAACATGAGGGCGCACCCCTGGCCTATGCCGTTGCCGCTGCCGGTGACCACGGCCACCTTGCCGGCCAGACGATCGGACATGATGGAGTCCTCCAGTGCTCGTCCC
>CAIXSE010000274.1 GCA_903921965.1 uncultured Thermoleophilia bacterium
CTCGAGCCGGCGGCCGCCGGTGGCCAGGGTGGCGCCCTCCTCGAGGCCGAGCTTCACGTAGCGCTCGACGGTGTCGAGCTGCTGCTGCGAGACGAGCGGGCCCATCTCGCTGTCCTCGTCGAGGGCCGGGCCCACCTTGATGGCCATGGCCCGGCTCACCAGCTCGCCGACGAAGCGGTCGTGGATGCTGCGCTCGACGAGCAGGCGCGAGCCGGCGGAGCAGACCTCGCCGGTCCCGGCGAAGATGCCGATCAGGGCGCCGTCGACGGCGGCCTCGAAGTCGGCGTCGGCGAACACGATGTTGGGGCTCTTGCCGCCGAGCTCCAGGCCGACGCGCTTCACGTTCTCGGCGCCGCGCCGCATGATGGCCTTGCCCACGTCCACCGACCCGGTGAAGGCGACCATGTCCACGAGCGGGTGGCCGGCGAGGAAGTCGCCGATCTCCCCGCCGGGGCCGGTCAGCACCTGGAACACGCCTTTCGGCAGCCCGGCCTCGTCGAGGATGCGCGCCACCTCGAGCGTGGTGAGCGGGCTCACCGAGGCCGGCTTGAGGATCATCACATTGCCGGCCGCCAGGGCGGGGGCGGCCTTCCAGGCAGCCATGAGGAGCGGGTAGTTCCACGGCGTGATGCCGACGGTGACGCCGACCGGCTCGCGCACGACCATGCTGAGCGAGTCGCCCGGTACCTCGAGGGTCTCGCCGCCCGACTCCAGGACGAGGCCGGCGTAGTAGTCGAAGGTGTGGGCCGCGTCGCCGACGTCGACGATGGCCTCGGCGTACAGCTTGCCCATCTGGCGGCTCTCGAGCCGGGCGAGCTGCTCCGCCTCGGCCCGGAGACCGTCGGCCGCGCGGCGCAGCACCGCGGCGCGGTCGGCGGCGCTCGTCCGCGGCCACGGGCCCGCGTCGAAGGCTTCACGGGCCGCCTGCACGGCGCGCTCCGCGTCCGCGACCGACGCTTTCGGCACGGTCGCGACGACCTCGCGCGTGGACGGGTCGACGACGTCGGTGGTCGTGTGGTCCTGCGCGTCCGTCCACTCGCCGGCGATGTACATGCGGCAGGCGAGCGCGGGAACGGTGGCGGTACTCATGGGTCTCACCTCACAGCGCGGCCCTCGGGCCGCTTCAGCAGGGGACCGGAGACTCGCGCGACCGGGCCGCCTGCGGACGTCTCTCAAGCCCCATTTTCCCGGGGTCGCGCACGGGATAACACTGCGAGTGAAGGGTTTTCCTGGCGGCCCTCGTGGGCGCGCGCACGGCTGGTCCGGAGCGCAGCCGGACGGCGGGCTTCTCAGCCCGGAGCCGTCAGAAGCAGCCGAGCTGGCACTGCATCATCTTGATGCCCAGCTCGTTGCAGGCGCGCCCGACCTCGGCCAGCGGGACGTCGAGGTCCTGCGCGATCCTGAAGGCGTCGGCACAGGCCAGGCGCTTCTCGTCGCCGGCCTGCGCCTTGAGGGTCTCGATGAGACGCGGGATGTTGCCTGCGGTCATGCGCGCGAGTGTACCACCGGGCTCGCGCGCGGCAAGTCACATCGGAGCGGAACCGCCGGCCCGCGCGTCCTGCTCGCGAGCGGCCCCGGCCGTCCCGGGCCCGGCCCGCGGCCGCGCGAGCGTCGCGAAGATGTACACGGCGACGTAGATGAACAGGAAGAGCGCGGTGAAGAGCAGCGTGAAGCCGAGCAGCCGCGGCTGCGTTGCCGGGTCGGTGACCTTGCCCAGCAGGTCGCCGGCCACCGGCATGGGCCGGCGCAGCAGGTCCCAGCTGTTCCAGCGGAGGAAGCGGCCCAGGTAGATACCGACGCTGCCCGCGGCCGACGCCGCCACCACGAACACCCAGCTGGCGCCGCGGCCGGCGGCGCCCGCGACGATCTCCTGCATGAGGTAGAGCGAGACGACGCCCAGCATGAGGCCCGTCCACGCGAACCAGTACAGCATGAGGACGTCGTACCAGCCCGGGACGGTGTCGCCCATGCTCCCCAGGTGCAGGAAGTCGGTGAGGATGTACGGGGCGTTCGGGAAAAACAGCAGCCACACGAGCGCGGCCAGGACCACCAGCAGCCAGGCGAGCGTGCGGCGGGACGCCGAGACCCTGTACGCGAGCCCGGCGAACAGGAAGGGGACCCAGGCCAGCGCCAGGTTCCACGACAGGAACCAGTAGTGGACGGTGTGCGAGTAGACCATGCGGGCGCCCAGGATGCCGGCGCACACCAGGCTGGCGGCGAGCAGCAACCCCACGATGGCCAGGGCGAACCGGTGTCCCCGCAGCCCCCCGCGTGCACGGGCGCCGCGGCCGGTCCGCTCCTCGCGGGCGCTCACCTCAGGCCCCGCCGCGCTGCGAGGACGGCAGTGCGCTGACGCTGTCGGCTCCGACTGGCACGTCACGACTGTACCACCGGCGCGTCGGCGACCTGCTCGACTCGGCCGCGGGACCTGCCGATAGGGTGGAGGACGGACGACAGGCGACCGACGGCAGGTGTGGTGGCAGACCAGACACAGACGGGCGCGACCCCGCCGGCGGCGGCCGGCGCCCGTGGCGGCGAGCTCGACCGGCGGCGGCCCGAGCGGTCCGGGCAGGAGGAGGCCCTCCTGGTCGTGCGGAAGCAGCTGCTCAAGGACGTCGACGAGGCCGTCGCGCGCCTCGCGCGCGCGCCCGCGAGCGCGCCGGCCCGCGACCACCTCGAGATCCTGCGCAGCCTCCTGAGGGCACAGGTCACGGCCTACCTCGACCACTTCATCGCGAGCCGCGCCACCCTGCCCTCGCACACGTCGGTGATGTACGCGGGAGAGGTGGGGCCTGCCGGCGTGCTCGCCACGACGTTCCGCGGTCTCGTCGACGGCGGCACGCTGACGGGCGGCCAGGCCGCCACCCTCATGCGGCTCGTCGGCGAGCGCCGCACGCTGGTCATCTTCGGCGACCGCGCGACCGGCAAGTCCACGCTCCTGAACTCGCTGTTCGAGCTGGTCCCCGTGGACGAGCGCTTCGTCGCCATCGAGAGAGGCCCCGACCTCCCCGCCCTGCGGGAGCGCTCCTTCTGCGTGCGCCTCGGCGTGGACGGCGATACCGACGTCACGGCGCTCTTCGCCAAGGCGCGCCGCATGACCCCCGGCCGGCTCGTGGTCGGCGAGATGCACGCCTCCGAGACGCGCGAGTTCTTCACGATGCTGGCCGGCGACCCGCACGTCGCGGGCCTCGCCACGGTACGCGCCGACAGCGTCGGGCACCTCGTCGACGCCGTCGTGCGGACGTTCGGCGGCGACCAGGACCGGGCGCGCGCCGTCGTGGCCGCCGTCCGGCCCGTGCTCGCGCACATGCACTCGGACCAGACTGGGACGCCGCGCCTGGCCGCGCTGTGGGACGTCGCGGGCCTCGCCGCCGGCGAGCTCCTGCTGGGCGAGGTCGACACCTCGATCCCCGCACGGCACCGCCTCGCCGCCGAGACCTGAGGCCGCCACCGCGGCGGCACGGTCCGCCGGTCACGCGCGCGAGCGGCCGCCCGCGCCTGCACCGTCCTCCCGCAATGTCATCCGTCCCCGCCGTGTGTCACCCTTCCGTTCGCGGAGACGAGCGTCTAGGGTTTGCCTGCGACCTGCGGCGGCTGGTACAGTGCCCCTTCACGTTGCCACAAGGCAGCTTGTCACCCCTGCTCCAGCACACAGGCTGGGGCCGCGCAGACCACAGGAGGTGATCGCGATCA
>CAIXSE010000275.1 GCA_903921965.1 uncultured Thermoleophilia bacterium
ACGGGGTCCTTGGCGTAGATCTTGAAGTGACCGCGGGGCGTGGGCAGCGAGGGCCGGCCGAGGACGCAGTCGAAGGTGCGGACGACCCGCCCGTGCTCGTAGTAGTACAGGCGGTACTCGGACAGGTCCACGAGGATGAGGTGGGGGTACGACGCGGGGACGCCGTACTTGTCGCTGCGGTCGAACACGCGCACGCTGCGGACGCCGCTCACCGACTGCGGTGACGCGACCGAGGCGCTGAGGACGGCGCGGAGCCGGTGGCGGCCCAGGGTACGCGGCCGCCACACCCACCGCGCCTGCGCCGCGCCGTCCGGGGTCACGGTCGCCAGCGTGAGCCACGAGCCGGCGCCGGCGTCCCACTCCTGGACCGCGACCTCCGCGGCGGCCGCGCCCGGCGAGACGCCGACCTTGACCGTCACGGCGTCGCCGGCGCGCACCCGGGCGCCGGCGTCGGTGGACAGCGACACCTTCGCGCGCACGGTCACCGGCACCGCCGCCACGGCCGCGGCCCACGTGCCGTCACCGGCGTAGTCGGCCGTGTACGAAGCGCTCACCGCCGGTGCGTCGGTCCACGTCGCGTCGCCGGCGGCGTCGGTCACCAGCGTCCGCAGGGGGGTTGCCGACGGCTCCCCGGCGTCCGTGCGGCTGAGCTGCACCGTGGCGCCCGGCACGCTGAGGTGCACGCGGAGCTGCACGCTCTCGCCGCACCGCACCGCGTCGGGCGACGCCTGCAGCGTGAGGCCGGGGTCCGCGGGGGGTGCGGAGGCGAGCGCCGCGGCGGCCGCACCGCACCAGACGGACATGACGGCGAACGCGACGAGCGCGAAGGACCTGATGGACGACCGCACGGCACTCCTCCTGAGCGTCTGGACGCACGGAAGTCTACGGCAACCGGCCCGCCGGCGGCCAGCACCCGACCGGATGCGGCCGGCGCCCGGGCTCAGCGAAGGTTGCGGACCGTCGTGCCCGTGGGCACGCGCGCGTACAGCCACAGCGCCTGGCTGTTGTACATGCGTGCGCAGCCGTGCGAGAACGGCCGGGGGAAGCGCCTGAGGAGCCCCGGCTCGTTGGTGCCGTGGATGGCGATGCCGCCCAGGTGGCGGTAGAACATGGCGCACGCGCCGAGCGCGCCGCCGGCCGGCTTGCGCTTGCCGTAGACGTGGAAGGTCCCGAGCGGCGTGCGGAAGCCCGGCCGGCCGAGCGCGACGTCGAAGGCGCGGACCACCCTGCCGTGCTCGTAGTAGTACAGCCGGTACTCGTGGACGACGATCACGATGTAGTGCGCGAACCGGTACGGCACGTCGTGCTTGTTGGGCCTGTTCACGACGACACCGTGCTCCTGCGACACAGCTCCGGTGTGCCCTGCGCCCTCGGCGATGGAGGCCCGCAGCCTGACCTCGCCGTACGTCTCGGAGCGCCACCGCAGACGGGCCCGCGAGGCTGCGTCGAGCGTGCCCGTCGCCTCCACGGTCCACACGTCGCCACGCAGCGCCTCCACGACCACGGGCTCGCCTGGAAGGACGGGGTCGACGGCGACCTCGAGCGTGACCTCGTCGCCTGCCCACAGGCCGCCGGGCACGTGCAGCGCGACGCGCGGGACGACGATGTGCGGTGGGGTGGGGTACGGCGTCGGCTCGGGAGTGGTCGCGGACGCCCCTGGCGCCACGACCGCGGCCGCGAGCGCCGCCGCGAGGACGAACGCGATCGCGAGACGCAGATGTGTGCTGCGGCGCTGCATCGCGCGAGTGTAGCCGACCGCCGCGGGAAGGTGAAGGGTGCGGCGGGCGGGTGCCGCCCCGTCCGCGGCTTCGCGTCAGGGCGTGGACGGATCCGGGTCCGGCGCCGGCGGCAGCTCCTCGGGCGTCAGCAGCCGGCGGCCCCAGGCGAAGTACTTCTTGTAGTAGTCCGAGGCGTCGAGCGAGCTCAGCGTCACGCCGTCGCTCGACCCCGTGGAGTGGATGAACCAGCCGTTCCCCAGGTACAGACCGGCGTGGTAGATGCTCTCGACCTTCGACCTGGGACCCTTGGGCCCGAAGAAGATGGGGTCGCCCGGGAGCAGGTCCTTGCGCTTGATGCGCGGCTTGGCGCGCTCGGCCATGTCGTGCGCGCCGCGCTCGTTCACCGTGACGGGGTACTCGAAGTGCATCTTCATCACGTAGAAGACGAACCCCGAGCAGTCGAAGCCGCCGGAGGCCTGCGTGCCGTAGGGCGAGTTCTTCGTGGGGTATTCGCCGGCCCACACGTAGGGGTAGCCGATGAACTTGAGCGCGAACGAGACGATCTGCTTCTGCCGGTCGCTGAGCACCGGGAAGGCGACCTTCTGGTAGTCGGCCAGGCCGTACAGCTGCCAGCCACGGCCGACGGCGAACGCGCGCTCGAACATGTAGGCGACCTCGGCGCGGTCGATGGCCTCGGTCGGCAGCGTCTCGTGGTCGTCCTCCCCGGAGGGGTGGTTGTAGCGCAGCTCGAGCTGGCGGGCGGCGACCACGTACGGCAGATAGACCGGCACGTCGGGCTTCCATCCCTCGTTCGGCTCCCAGTCGGCGGCGCGCAGCGTCTTGAGCAGCGACCAGTCGGCGGAGTCGTACTTGTCCTGCAGCCAGCGGACGACGGCCGCCTCGGCCTGGTACGCCGGCACAGGCTCCTGCGGCCGGAACTCGCCCTGCGCGTCGAGCTTCATGTAGCCGTACCTGAGCGCCAGCTGGACGACGTCCCAGTAGCGGTCGGTCTCCTGCATGTCCTTGACGGCGACCTCTTTGGGGTGCTCGCCGTAGTGGCCGGAGGCGAGCGCGAGGGAGCGGGCGAGCAGCTCGCGCGTGATCGGCTCCTCGGGCTTGAACTCGTCGCCGTAGTCGTCGAGCACCTTGTGGCCCTCGGGGCCCCGCTCGGTGACGGCGGTGATGGCGTCGTAGGCCCAGCACTTCTTCGTGACGTCGCTGTACTTCTCGGCCAGCGCCGCGGGGACGAAGACGACGAGCAGCGCGCAGAGGCCGGCGGCGGTGAGGGTGGCGAGGAGGGGTCTGTGAGGGAGTCTGGTCATACGCTCCGCTTCGGTTGTCGGCGGCCCGGATGCGCGGTCGCGCGAGGCGGGGACCACGGCGGCGGCCCTGAGAGGCTTTCGCCGCGGGCCGCCCGGTTCCTCATCTGAGCGTTGAAGGGTACCACGAGACGGCCGGGCCGGCAGACCCGAACGCCGGCCAGGTGTCCCCGCGGCGGAAGACACGGCCCGCTGCGCTGCGGTCGCCGATGCAGGAGAACCGTGCCGCCGCCCGAAGCTGCAGTGAGCCCGGAGCGCCGCGTTTGCCCCCCTCCGGGGCGGCGCGTATCCTGACCGAGGTGCCTCCGACGCCCATCCACGCCATGGACTCCCCCAGCGCCACATCCCCCCCGACCCCCACCCGCCCCGGGCGCCGCCTCGGCACGGGCGCGGCGCTGCTCGCGGCGGCCGTCCTGCTGCTGGCGCTGGCGAGCGCGGGCGGCGCCTCCGCGGCCGGCACCGACGTCGCCTTCCGCATCGAGGGCCACGGATGGGGCCACGGCATCGGCCTGTCCCAGTGGGGCGCCTACGGGTACGCGAAGCACGGCTGGGAGTACCAGGCCATCCTCAAGCACTACTACACGGGCATCGACTTCGCCCAGGTGCCCGACGACGCCGTGCGCGTACGTCTCGCCAGCGGGCTGAGCTCGGTGAAGGTGAGCTGCGCGCAGGACTTCACCGCCGCGGGCGGCGGGGGCTCGCTGGCCATCGCCCGCGGGCAGGTCGCCGTCGTCACGTCGGCCGGGACCGGCTTCAAGGTCACCGGCGGCGGCCAGAGCCAGACGTTCACCTCGCCGGTCACGTTCACGCCGAGCAAGGGGGCCCTGGACATCATGACGCCCACCGACCTCGGCGACACCGGCACCTACCGCGGCATCCTCCGTGTGGTGCGCGAGGACGGCAAGCTCATGATGGTCAACGTCGTACCGCTCGAGAGCTACCTGCGCGGCGTCGTGCCGCACGAGGTGCCGCCGTCCTGGCCCATCGAGGCGCTCAAGGCGCAGGCCTGCGCCGCGCGCGCCTTCGTGCTCGGGTCGCGCAAGCCCAACGAGGCCTGGGACGTCTACTGCGACGTGCGCAGCCAGGCCTACGTCGGTGTCGGCATCGAGGACCCGTCGACCGACCGCGCCGTGCGCGAGACCGCCGGCGTCGTGCCGGTCTACGGCGGCAAGCCGATCCTCGCGGTGTACTTCTCGTGCTCGGGCGGTCACACCGAGAGCATCCAGTTCGGGTGGCCGGGTTCGTCGGCGATCCCGTACCTCAAGGGCGTCGACGACCCGTACGACACCTACGCCAGCCTGCACGACTGGGGCCCGCTGCGGCGCACCGCCGCCGAGGTCGCGAAGCCGCTCGGCGTCGGCGGCACCCTGAGGGCCGTGTACGCGCTGAAGCGCGGCACCTCGCCGCGCATCGTCAAGGCGGCGCTCATCGGCAGCTCGGGGGTCAAGTTCATGGACGGCAACGAGCTGCGCATGAAGCTCGGCCTCAAGAGCACCTGGGCCGAGTTCACCAGCATGTCCATCTCGCCGGCGGCGCGGGACCACATCGGTGTCCCGCCCGACACGAGCCTGACACTGAAGGGGCGCATCTACCCGGCCCTCGACGAGGGAGCCACCCTGCGCCTGTACTTCAACGACGGCGACGCCTGGCGCAGCCGCGAGGTCACCACCACCGTCGAGACCGAGAAGCTCGGCAGCGGCTACACCGCGAAGTACTCCGCGTACAGCGAGGGCATCAGCCCGGCGCTGACCACGCAGTACTACTTCAAGTCCGGCAAGAACGTCTCGCCGACCACGACGATCACCGTCCAGTAGCGGCGGCGCACCGCCGCGTCGTGCGGCGGCCCACTCGCACCGCCCGCGTCCCGCCGGCCCCCGCCGTCGCGCAGCGGAACTTGGTGTCCTGCCGCAGAAGCGTGGGGGGACCCCGTGGAACTGTACTTCCTGCGACATGGAACAACCGTGCCTCGCTCCCAGTGGAGCGACGACGCCGGCGCACGCCCGCTGAGCGATGCCGGCGTTGCCGCCATGGCGCGCGAGACGTGGATACTGGCGCGACTGGGTCTCGAGCCCGACCTGATCCTCACGAGTCCGCAGGAGTGTGCGCAGCAGACGGCGGGCATCGTGGCCTCCGGGCTCGGTCTCGAAGACCGCGTCAGGACCGAGCCCGG
>CAIXSE010000276.1 GCA_903921965.1 uncultured Thermoleophilia bacterium
GGCACGTGGTGGTCGTTGAGGTGGGCGAGGTACTTGGGCAGCCAGCCGTCCTGACCACCCTGGAAGATCGTGCGGGACGAGCCCGACATGGCGGTCATGATGACGAGGAGCAGGCAGAACACGAGGAGGACGACGAAGATGTCGGTGACCACCTCGCCGGCGTGCATCATGCCCGCGAGGGCCACGCCGATGCCGGCGCCGGAGTAGATGTCCGGGGCGAGCATGGCCTCGGTGCCGAGGACGCCCTGGAAGACGAACGGCACGAGGATGAACACGAAGAGGCACAGCACGCCCGACCAGATGATGGCCTTGGACATGTCGCGGCCCGGGTTCTTGAACTCGCTCATGTAGCACACGGCGGTCTCGAAGCCGTACGTGGACCACGCGGCGATGAACAGCGCCCCGAAGAAGTACTGCCAGCCGAGGTGGTTCCAGGCGTACTGCAGCGGCTCGGCGTTCACGATGGGCGCGAACGGGGAGAAGTTGCTCATCACGACGCTGCCCTGGAAGATCGGGATGATGGTCACGACGAGCAGCGGGATGAGCGTACCCAGGGTCAGGATGACCTGGATGCGCGCGGTCCGCAGGATGCCGTAGTGCTGGATGTTCCACACGGCGAGCAGGATCAGCGCCCCGATGATGAACGTGGCGTTGATGCGGATGTCCATGCCGCCGTAGCCGCCGATGTTCTCGAAGTGCACGAGGGTGATCTGCCAGGTGTTGATGCTCGCGTCCGGCGCGAAGAAGATCGAGAGCAGGTAGCCCGCGGCCAGACCTGAGCCGATCGCCAGCACGGGGCTCCACGCCACCCAGTTGCACCAGAGCGACATCGGAGCGGTGAACTGGCTGTAGCGGATCCAGGCCGTGGCGCCGTGCACGGCTGTGCCGCCCGACTTGCGGGGGTGCAGGCCGGCGATCTCGGCGTAGATGAAGCAGTCGATGAAGCCGATGATCATCGAGATGGTCCACGCGAGCGGTGCCACGGGACCGGTGAAGTACGAGATGCCGCCCATACTGAAGAGCACGAGTGCGGGCACTCCGGCGGCGATGAAGAACACGTGCCACCAGCTGACGGTGCGCACCATGTTCGTCTCCATACGCAGCTCTGCGTATGACTTGGACCCTACCGGGGACAGTCCTTCTGCCATGAATTCTCCCTTCTGGAGAACTGGGTGCTTTTGCGGCTGAAAAGCGGCCCGCGACGGTCAGGCGGAGCCTGCCGGTCGCGGGTGGGCAGTGACGCAGTGGTAAGTCTGGCCTCGGTAACCCCCTTTCGCCATGTCGGAAGCCTGCTGTCCAGCCCCACCGGCCCCCAGTGCCAGCTGGCGAGTTTTTCGCGCAGGACTCATTCCTTCTCCACGATGGTGTTAACTGTGGCTCGCAACAGTACAGGATGGTAGAGCCGGAGCGCAATAACCCGATTCATGCATCTCGAAACCGGGCCGACTGCCCTCCGACGGGGGCCCTGCCGTACGGGGGACAGCGGCGGCGGGCTCCAAACGGGCCTGCCGCCGCTGTCTGTGGTCGCATGTGTGGACCCGCGCGATGCGGCTCAGTAGGTGGAACGCACTCCCTCGAAGAACTCCGCGTGGTCATCGACCGGGTGCGCGGAGATCGCTTCGAGCTGCTCGGCCGACGGCGGCCTGGTGGCGAGCGTCACGACGATGAGCGTGACGAAGCCGAGGATGACGCCGGCGACCGCGTAGGCGTAGCCGGTGGCGACCATCGAATCGGGCACCGGGATCGGCCAGTCGTACTCCCACGCGTACTTCTCGACGACGTACAGCACCAGCGTGCTGATGCCGCCGACCAGCGACGCCGCCATGGTGCCCGCGTAGTTGGCCCTCTTCCAGAACATCGCCAGGACCACGATGCCCACGCCGGCGGAGAGCACACCGCTCGACAGGTAGTACGCATCCCAGAGGGCGTTGGGGAGCTGGTCGATGAGGAATGTCACGCCGAGCGTCACGAACACCGTGACCAGTGAGGCGAAACGGCTGAAGAGCACGATGCGCGCGTCGCCCCAGCCGCGCTTGCGGTACACCAGCGGCTGCAGGATGTCGTAGCTCGCGTTGAGCGCCGACACGTTGGTGAACGTGGCGATCGTGGCGATCGCGTGCGCGGCAAGCAGGCAGAAGGTGATCACCAGCAGCCACGGCGGGAAGTAGTCGCTGAGGAACACCGGCATGAGCTGGTAGGCGTCGCCGCCGAGCAGCTGCTGGAACTGGTCCGGCGGGTAGAGGACCAGGCCGAAGAGGCCGATGAGGCTCGGGAGGCCGAGGATCCAGATGATGTTGTACGAGAGGTTGGCCCAGATGCCGCTGCGGGCGGCACGCGTGCTGGACGCCGACTGGGCCTTGAGCCACCAGTCCTCCTCGATCATCCACCCCGGCAGGAGCGCGATCAGCGAGAAGAACGCGAAGGGTATCCCGAGACTGAACAGCGTCAGCGCTCCCTGACCGGGCGAGTTGCCCACCGGCACGGTGTTGGAGAGGTACTCCGTCATGCTCTGGCCGGCCGGCAGGTGGTTGAACGCCTGGTACGTCATCACCACGAAGACGATGGTGACGAACGCCACGCCCATGAGGAACTGCAGCAGGTTCGCGCTGATGACGGCGTGGAACCCGCCGAGCGCCATGTACACGGCCACCGGGACGGCGAAGACGACGTAGAGCACCCAGGGCTGCACGCCGAACTCCGGCGCGAGGTACTGGGAGACCGACCAGATCTCCGCCGCCGACCAGATGACGAAGCAGAAGATGTTGAACGGGCTCACGAGGACGCGCAGCGCCAGACCGAAGCGCTGCTGCAGCATCTGCGGCTGGGAGATCGCCTTGAAGCGACGCACGTGGGGCACCAGGATGACCATGCTGAACAGGAGCACGCACCACGGCACCACCATGGCCCAGATGCCGCCGAGACCGTAGGTGTAGGTGTTGTACATCGCCCACGTGATGAACCCGATGAGGAACCACCCGGCGGCGATGGCGCACCCGACGACCAGGGCGCTGTTCTTGCGTTTGGCGATCCAGTAGTCGTCGTGCTCGTCCGTCGCCGACTTCTGCTTCTTCTGGTAGTTGTAGGTCCAGAGGCCGATCCCGATGAGGACGAACATGTACGGGATGACGATCGCCCAATACCAGATGGGACTGGCCGAGGATGCTACGAGCATAGGCTCCCCCTTCGAGTGCCGCCCCCGGGCCGCGCCGTGCCCGGGCAGGCGTGACCTGCCTTACGACTTCTTCTTGGATGGTGGCCGGGCGTGCGGTGGGCTGCGCCGGCCGAGAGGCTCCCCCGCCCCGGGGGATCTCGGACCGGCCTGACGTCCGGCAGTCGAAGCGCTCACCCTGTGCCGAGGCGGGAGATGACCACTTCGGCGAGAACGTACTACACAGCGCTTGTGACGCAAAGCACTTTCTGCGACGACTTCAGCGTTCTCTTACCCATCTTGTATAAAGCTGCGCAGCACTCCTGTCCCACGTGTCAGGTACGGTGAAGCCGTCCCGCTCCAGTGCCTCGGCCGCTCCTTCCACTTTGGCCCGGCGCAGGCAGAGCAGGAGGGTGAGCATGCGGTTGCGCCGCCGCCTGTCGCCGTCGTGGAGATACGTCTCGACGATGGGGACGATGCCGCCGCGGAGCTCTTCCATGCCGAGGGAGAGGAGCGACCCGATCGCGGCCTCCCCGTACTCCGGCGAGACGGCGATGAGGTGGCGCACGGCGGACCAGCGCAGGCTCGTGATGGTCAGGCGAGCCTCCATGCGGGCGTGGTGGACGGTGGAGAAGATCTTGCTCACGGTGCTCCCGCCGTCGGCCATCTCGCGCGCCAGACTGGCCTTGATGCGGTCGAGTTGCTTGTCGATCTCGGCGTTCCGCAGGGCCGCCACCTCGGCGACCTTCTCATGCATGCGCGTCGCCGGCGCGGTCAGGTCCGCACCGGTCTCACCGTCCGCCGCGCGCTCCAGGGTGAGCAGGGCCGCCGGAAGGTCACGGTACCGAGCGTACAAATAGACCGCGTGAAGCGCGCCATGCCGGCGCACATCGTCGGACGAGACGAGCATCTCCACGACGTCGTCGAAGCCGTCCTCGCCGAGCTCCACCAGCATCCCCCCCGCGCTCTGGCGGTAGCGGTCGTCCGCGAGCAGTTCCAGGAGACGGGCGCGGCCGGGATCGCCAAGCGCCGCGACGGCCGCGCGGATCCGCGCCTTGGTGTCGCGGCGCCGCGTCGAACGGTAGGCGTCGAGCAGACCTGGGACGTCGCCGGCGTCCCGCAGTCGTCCGACCGGGTCTGTGCGCGGCGAGCGTCTCTGCATCGTGGTGCCTCCCTCGGCGTGCGGCCCGCCCGCGCGCAGCCGGGCGGCGGGCCGGGGTCATCAGGGTACCGGCGCGGCGCGGCGGGGGCCACCGGGTACCGTTGGCGGGGCGACCGCGGACCATTGACCGCGGCACCGGCGACCGCGCATCATACCCGGTGTGCCGGGCGCAGGGCGTCCCGAACGCCGTGCGGCACCGGCTTCACCACGGCCCGGGAGGACCGTGTGACCTGTGACGAGTTCGCCCTCATCATGGGGGGCGCAGACAGCAGCGGGGCGTTCGACGTCTCCGTGGAAGAACGGGAGCGCGTCTTGCGAGCCCTCATGGGCCGGCTTCCCGCGATGATCTACAGGTGCGCCGACGACGCCCAGTGGACGATGGAGTTCGTCAGCGCCGGCGCCGAGGAGCTGACCGGCTACCGGCCCGAGGAGCTGGTGGGCAACGCGCGTCTCGCCTACACCGACCTCGTCGTGCCGTGGCACTACGAGGGCGTGTGCCGCGACATCCAGGCCGCCATCGACAAGCACAACGCCTGGACGACCTCGTACCCCATCATCACCGCATCCGGCGACCGCAAGTGGGTCTGGGAGCGCGGGGTCGCCGTGCTCGACGACGACGGCCGGGTGAAGGCCCTCGAGGGCCTCATCGTCGACATGACCGCGGAGCGCGAGAGCGAAGAGGCACTGGACCTCGCGCTCACCGAGTGGCGCCAGGTCTTCGACACCATGGACGACTCCGTGATGGTGGTGGACGGCGACGGCCTCGTGCTGCGCGCCAACCTCGCCACGGCGGCCCTCTCCGGTCTCGCCATCCGTGAGATCGTGGGGGCCCGTTGCTGCGACGTCTTCCGCCGCCTCGGTGCCCCCCACATCGAGTGTCCTCGCGACCGTGCGCTCCTCACCGGCAAGGCCGAGGCGACGTACGTCACTCACGACGGCCGGTTGCTGCGACTCACCTTCAAGCCCGCCCCGGTGCTCGATGGACGCGTGAACGGAGGCATCCACGTCGCGAGCGACATCTCCGACGTGTCCGGCCACCTCACGCCCGGACGCTGAGCGGGAGGCTCACGACTCCCCGCTCCGGCTCACCCCATCCGGATCAGGCGGTCGCTTTGAGCCGGTCTGCGGCGCTGGCGAACAGCCCTTCCGTGCGCGACCGGCAGGTGACGATGGTGGCGAGGTCGAGCTCGCCCGGCAGCTCGTCGGCGGCGAAGGCGGCGGCGAGGTCCCGCACGCGGATGGGGTCACGGCCGCCCATGTCCTGCTCGGCCAGCTCCATCACGACCGCCACTCCCCCGCCGTCCCACCGGTTCGGCACGACCGCACAGGAGAAGACGAACGGGCGACCGTCGATCTCGTACTCCACGACGCGGCGGTCCCGCGCGAGAGAAACGGGGTCGCACGCCGGGTCACCACTGCGGACCTGCCACTCGCTCATGCCTGCCTCTCCCCTGTCCAGCCGACCGGCGCTGTCTCGGACCCTCCACAAGCGCACCAGTCTGGCGACTCACAGCCGTACACTTCTGCCATTCTGGCCAAGTTTACGGCCCTCGGTACCATGTCAGATAGCCTACTCCCGGAATCGGCACGTGACTACCGTGCCTAGCGTCTCCCGAATGGCCTATGGAGCGGCATGCACTAGGACATAGTGAACAAGATTGCACCTTGATGGAGGGGTCGCGTATCTCCTATAGTCGCGCTCACAGCCGTACCAAACGGCGACACAAGGAGAAGGGCGTGGGTACTGTTGCCCCACACCCTTCTCATCGCACGTGTGGCACACTCCGGGCTTCGGCCCACGCCAGGAGCATGATGGGCTACGTTCCCACGGTCGACAGGCTCGTGGAGAGAACCGCGCTCAAGGGAGGAGGCGGGATGACGAGATGAGGGCGAGCCCACGTGGCCCCGTGGCCGGGCTCGCCCGCCACCGCTGTCTGCAAGGTGTGTAAGAAGGAGGCGGAATGATTCGAAGTCAAAGGTCAGGCATCAACCACCAGGGTGGCATCGGCATCGACGTCTTCAGCGAGGACGAGCGCCAGGCCATCCACTGGGGCACCGTCGAGGTCCTCGAGACGGCCGGCATCTGGGTGGAGGATGACGAAGCGCTCGACCTGTTCGCCGACGGCGGCTGCAAGGTCGACCGTTCCACGCGCAAGGTGAGGATCCCCCAGCACGTGCTCGAGGAGTGCATCGGCTGGGCACCCTCGACCGTCACGCTCTGCGGCCGCGACCCCGCCAAGGACCTCGTCATGGAGGGCCGCCGCGTCGCCTTCACGAACTTCGCCGAGGGCGTCAAGGCCGTCGACCCGTGGAGCGGCAAGCTGCGCCCCACCACCAAGAAGGACGTCGGTGACCTCGCCCGCCTCGTCGACGCGCTCGACGACATCGAGGTCTACACGATCGCCGTGACCGCGACCGACGTGCCCCCGGAGGTCGCCGAGGCGCACCTCATCGAGCAGTCGCTCCTGAACACGGTGAAGCCGATCTGCTCGCTGGCGCTCGGCCACCACGGCGCGCGCCTGCACATCGACGCGGCCGCGGCCGTCGTCGGCGGCCACGACAAGCTCGCCGACCGCCCGATGCTGCTCTTCCTCAGCTGCCCGGTCTCGCCGCTCAAGCTGATGGGCGAGTTCAGCGGCTGCATCATCGAGGCCGCCCGCGCCCACCAGGTCGCGATGCCGCTCTCGATGGCCATGTCCGGCGGCTCCGCCCCCGTGACCCTGGCCGGCACGATGGTCACGCAC
>CAIXSE010000277.1 GCA_903921965.1 uncultured Thermoleophilia bacterium
AGGCACAGGCCGGTGACGCCCACCAGCAGGGCGTATGGGTTCAGCAGGTCCCAGAAGGTCCCGATGTAGTTGCCCTGCGCGTCCATGGGCACTCCACGGATGACGTTGCCGAGGGCCACGCCCACGAGCAGGGACGGGACGATGCTGCCGAGGAAGAAGGCGACGTCCCACACCTTCGCCCAGCCCTCGTCGCGGTGGCGGAACTCGAGGGACACCGCCCGGAGGATCAGTCCGAAGAGCACCAGCATGATGGCCAGGTAGAAGCCGCTGAACGTCATGGCGTACACCATCGGGAAGGCGGCGAAGATCGCGCCGGCGCCGGTTATGAGCCACACCTCGTTGCCGTCCCAGATCGGCCCGATGGAGGCGCGGATGACCGCCTTGTCGGCCTCGCTCCTGCCCAGGAACGGGTAGAGCACCCCGGCGCCCAGGTCGAAGCCGTCGAGGATGACGTAGCCGGTGAGCAGGAACGCGACGAGGAAGAACCAGATGTTGGGCAGGGTCATCTCGTCACCCCCCTACGCCCGCGGGAGCGGCGCCGGTGCCGGTCTCCGCCGGGGTCTCGACGGCGGCCTTGTCGGCCTTCAGCATGTCGGCCACGCTGTCCGGGCCCTTCTTGATGATGCCGACGAAGATGCGCAGCCAGGCGATGAAGAGCACCAGGTAGATCAGGCCGAACAGGCCCAGGGTCGTCCAGATCTCGCCTGCGGACACGAGCGGCGACACGCCGTCACTTGTGCGCATGAGGTCCTGGACCACCCACGGCTGGCGGCCCACCTCCGCGGCCATCCAGCCCATGTTGATGGCGAGCTCGGCGAGCGGGATGCAGACGAGCAGCGCGATGAGCATCCAGCGCGACTTCTCGAGGCGCCCGTAGATGTGCATCGCGAGAGCCACGAAGAACACCAGGATGAACAACCCGCCCAGGGCGATCATGAGGTGGTAGCTCTGGAAGGTGAGCTGCGCCGGCGGCCTGTCGGTGGCCGCGACCCGGTCGAGGCCGGGCACTTCGTGGGCCGGGTCGAGGCCGAGCATCAGGCTCAGGCCGCTCGGGACGGCCAGGCCCGTGGTGCTCCCGTCGCCGTTGACCCAGCCGACGAGGGTGAGCGGGGCGTTGGTCTGCGTGGTCTGGATGTTCTCGAACGCGGCCATCTTCATCGGCTGGTGCTCGGCGACCACCAGGGCGCCCCAGTGGCCGATGAGCGGCATGGCCAGCGAGATCGCCAGACCCACGCCGAGAGCGATGAACATGAAGTGGCGCGCGAAGTCGAGGTGCCGGTTCTTCAGCATGAAGTAGGCGCACACGCCGGCGGCCACGAAGCAGCCGCAGACAAGGGCTGCGGCGATCGTGTGGAAGTAGCGCGGGCCGGTCGAGGGATTCAGCGCCGCCGCCCAGAAACTCGTCAGCACCGCCTTCCCGTCGACGACCTTGTAGCCTGCCGGCGTCTGCATCCACGAATTGGCGATGAGGATCCACAGCGCCGAGAGCAGGGAGCCGATCCACACCAGCCAGGCCGAGACGTAGTAGACGCGCCTGGAGACCCGCTTGCGGCCGAAGAGCAGGATGCCCAGGAAGGTGGACTCGAGGAAGAAGGCGATGAGGCCCTCGGCTGCGAGCGGCGCCCCGAAGATGTTGCCGACGAAACGCGAGTAGTTGGCCCAGTTGGTCCCGAACGCGAACTCCATCGTGAGCCCCGTGGCGACGCCGATGGCGAAGGTCGCCGTGAACAGCCTGATCCAAAAGGCGGAGGCCGCCCGGTCGGCAGGGATCCCGCTCTTGTAGTGGCGGCGCTCTGCGAGCACCACCATCAACCCTACGCCGATGCTGATGGGGACGAAGAGAAAGTGATAACCGATGGTGAACGCGAACTGGATGCGGGCGAGTGTCTCTGCATCCATCCCTGTCCGACACCTCCTTGGAGCGACTGGCCCGCGCGGGTACCCTGCGTCCGCCAGAACGCGCCCGCGCGGCTGGACGGCGTCATTTTCACTGTTGCTGCAGTGTTATGTCAATGGGCGGCGGGGTATAGAAGTGCCGCACAGCGTGAAGAGGCGGTTGAGTAGAAAGTATTAAGCGCAGGTTAAGGGGTCTGTTCAGTCCTCTATCGCCCGTGCTACCATGTTCGCGGGCCGGCACCGAACGCCGGCCGTTGTGCTGTCAGGGAGGCTGATTCGTTTGTCTGAAGAGTTGCTGGAATGCCAGGAGTGCTCCGCCCAGTGTGAGAAGGTCGTCTACCCGGCGTCGTGCCTCAGCATGAACTGCC
>CAIXSE010000278.1 GCA_903921965.1 uncultured Thermoleophilia bacterium
CCGGCGAGCGGCTGCGCGCCTTCGAGATCAAGTGGAGGGCAAGGAGACCGACCGGCCGCGCCTTCCGGGCGCAGTACGGTACGGCGGTCGAGCCGGTCAACGCCGACGGTCCGTTCATCGGTGAGCTCCTGGCAGGGTGACGCTGCGGCCGTCGGCCCCGGCCGCTCCCGCTCAGGGGCGAGCGAACACGTCGCTCGCCGTCAACGTGAGCGCTTCGCCGGGCGCCACATCCGTCACCTGTCCGCGCGCGAAGAGTACGAGCTGCACGTGTGGCGCCCGGTCCGGCAGGGCCTCCGCCGCCGCCTGCAGTCGCTGCAGCTCTGGCCTGCTCACGGTTGCCGCCCACTTGACCGAGCCGGCCAGCACGACCCGGCGATCGTCCAGGCCGACGACGTCGATCTCGGTGGAGTTGTCGCGGTTCCACCAGCGGCCCACCGTCGATACGTCGACCGGCAGCGCGCCGGCAGCCGCGAGTCGCCTGACGTGGTCGCGGCACATCTCTTCCCAAGGCTCTCCCATGTAGTCGCTCAGCCCGGGCAGGATCACGCGGTCGACGACCTCTCGTCCGAGGCCGCGGGCGATGTCGACGCGACGGCGATGCACGAAGCGGAACCAGAAGTGCAGGAAGTTGTCGCCGACGCGGTAGATCACGCGCCTGGATCGCAGCGGGTCTTCGGTCGCCGGCACCTCGCGCTGCACGAGCCCGACCTGCTGGAGCCGCTCCAGCTGGCGCGCGATGTCGATGGCGGCGAAGTCGCGCAGAGCCTTGAAGGTGCGCTTGCCGGCGGCGATGCCCTGCATCACGCGGAAGTAGCCCGCCGCCTCCGGGAGCTCGCTCGTGAGGACGAACTCGCCCTCCTCGACCAACGGTGACGAAGCCTCGCCGAACAGCCGTCGCAGGTTGGCGTCGCCGTCCTGGCCGCTGCGCCAGCGGGAGAGATACGTGGGCATGCCGCCGAGGATGCCGTAGATGAACGCGGCCTCAGCGGCCGTCACTCCGGGAGTGAAGAGGGCGGCCTCCGGCGCGGCGAAGGGCATGACGTGGACGCGAAGGTCGATGCGTCCGAAAAGAGGTGCACTCTGCGACTGGAGGTCGACCATGACCGCCTGCGCCGAACCGCACAGGACGAGCATCAGCTCCGAGGTGCGTCCGCGATGGTCCCAGAAGCGCTGCACGATGGACGGCAAGGCAGGCTCGGTCGCCACGAGGTAGGGAAACTCGTCGAGGACGACCAGGAGTCGCTGCGCGGCCGCCTTGTCGGCGAGATAGTCGAATGCCGACACCCAGGTGGGGAAGTCGCCGTGAGCCAGGAGGTCGGTTCCCGAGGGGGTGAGCGCGCTGCGCACCGCGTCCGAGAACGCCGCCAGTTCGGCGGCAGGCGCCTGCTGGGTGGCGCCGTAGAACACGGCACGTTTGCTCTCGGCGAAGCGGCCGAGGAGTCGCGTCTTGCCGACTCGGCGCCGGCCCCAGACGAGCGCGAGACTCGAGCCTGGCAGGTCCCACGCGTCTTCCAGGCTCTTGAGCTCCGCACTGCGGCCGATGAAGGGCTCGTCCATAAAGGTAGTATGGCATACAACTTGTATGACGTACAAGTTGTATGCCATACATGTTTGGTGCCGAGACAGCGCCCGGCGCGCGGCCGGGGCTGCATGCTCGGCGTGCCGGTGCCCGACGAGGCTGATCCCGCCGGCGCTGAGCACGCCTTCGAGAAGGGCGCCGGGGCGATTTCTTTCGGCCGTCAAGCGTGCTTGACTGGCGCTGAGGCGGGAGTCGAGCACTGAGGGGGCAGCGATGTCGACGGGCGCAGAGGGGCAGCAGGCAGCGGGCCGGGGACCGGTCCCCTCGCTCATGAAGCCGGCCGAGGCGGCGGCGCGGATGGACGCGGAGCGGGCGAGGGAACTGGAGGCCTACACCCTCGGCGTGCAGACGGTGGTCTGGGGGATGCAGCGGGTCAAGGCCGGGCAGACCCTGCGCAACTTCACGGCTCCGCTCCCGGCCGGCGTCTCCGCCCCGCCCTTCGACCCGGCCCCGCACGGTGTGAACGTCTGGGGGCACGCGCGCGCCCAGATCACGCACGAGCTGCGCGCGATCGAGACGCCCAACAGCGAGACGCTGATGTCCACGGCTGTCGTGGACCTGCAGGACGGGCCGGTCGTCGTGGTGCACCCGGACTTCGGGGAGCGCTACTTCCGCACGAGCGTCTGGGAGCTGTGCGGCGAGACACACACCATCAGCCAGAAGCAGGACGGACCGCACCCGGTGCCCTGCGTCCTGATGCCCGCCGGCTGGGAGGGGACCGTTTCCGACGGCGTGAAGACGATCCGCACGCAGAGTCGCTACGTGTTCGTCGCCCCCCACATCGGCGTCACGGGCGCGGACGACCTCGGCCGGGCCCACGCCGCGCAGGACGGCCTCCGCCTGGTCGCGCTCGCCGACTGGGACGGGTCGCGGCGGGAGCTCGAGCCGGGCCGGCCGATGCGTCCGCTGCGCCGGCCCGGCGCGACGGTCCCGGACGAGCTGCTCTTCTTCGAGGAGCTCTGCGAGACGCTCAGGGACGTCACCCTGCCGGACGACGAACTGGCCTTCGCCCGCCAGGCGGAGCGCATCGGGGTCACCCTCGCCGACGGGTTCCGGGTCGAGGGGCTCGACGAGGCCGCAGTCGCGGGCCTCTCGCGCGCAGTGCTCGACGCGCAGAGCGTGCTGGAGCACAAGGCGAGGACGCTGGAGCCGGTGCAGCCGGACGGGACGTGGATGGTCAGCCTGGACCTCGCCGGCGAGGACGACTGGCTGTTCCGGGGCGCGGTCGGCTGGAAGCACGTGTGGGGCGAACTGGCCGGCGAGCTCATCGTCCCCTTCGCGCGCATGGACGAACACGGCGATGCGCTGACCGGAGCGCAACGGTACACGCTGCGCTTCGCGGCGGGAGAGCAGCCGCCGGCGCGCTCCTGGCGCATCAGCATGTACGACCTCGACGGGTTCTTCGTCGACAACCCCATCCGGCGCTACGGGATCGGGACCATGGGTGACAAGCTCGAGGTCGGCGGCGACGGGTCGGTGACGGTGCGGATCCAGCACGACCCGCCCGCTGATGGCGACGCGGCCGACTGGCTGCCCGCCCCCGAGGGCGGCTTCTTCCTCGCGCTGCGGATGTACCAGCCGGAGGAACGGATGGCGCGCGGCGAGTACGTCGTGCCGCCGCTGCGGCGCGCGGGCGGCTGAGCGCCGCCGCCGTCTCAGCCCGCGCCGTCGGCCCGGTCGCCGGCCGGCCCTCGCCGAGTCCGGCGATCAGTCCGTCTGACGCTCGAGCGCTTCGCGGATGGTCCGCCCGAGCCTGGCTGCGCCTTCGCGCAGCTCGTCGGGCGGGTACATGCTGAAGCCCAGGCGGATGCCACGGTCGGTGCGGTCGACGGCGAAGCGAGTGCCCTCCATGAAGCCGACGCCGTTGGCCTCGCCGGAGGCGACGAGGTCGCCGGAGGCGAGGCCCTCCGGCAGGCGCACGAGCAGGAAGAGGCCGCCGGCCGGCCGCGCGAAGCCGCAGCCGGCGGGCAGGTGCTCGGTCAGTCCCTCGACGAGGGCGTCGCGGCGCGCGGCGTAGTGCCCGCGCAGGAACTCGACGTTGGCCGCGTAGGCGCCCTCGAGCACGAGCCGCGCGGCGACCAGCGAGGTGAACTGGCTCATGCAGCCGCCGCTGTCGAACACCGCGCGTTCGGTGAACTCGAGCACGCGCTCCGGTCCGGACGTGAGCCAGCCGCAGCGCAGGCCGGGCGAGAGCGTCTTGGAGAAGCTGCCCAGCCGGATGACGTGCTCGTCGGCGCCGTCCACGTCGGCGGCGATCCTCCAGAGCGACGGGGGCGGCGGGGCGTCGTACCAGAGCTCGCGGTAGGCGTCGTCCTCGACGACGATGAGGTCCTCCTCCACGGCCAGCTCGACCAGCCGCCGCCGGCGCGCCTCGGACATGCACACGCCGACCGGGTTGTGGAAGGTGGCGACCGTGTAGACCATGCGCGGCCGGCGTCCGCTCGCGCGCACGTCCTTCACCGCTTGGGCGAGCGCCTCGACGTCGAGGCCGTCGGCGTCGAGCGGGACGGCCACCAGGTCGAGGCGCGTGTCGCGCGCCATGCGGATGCCGAGGCTGAAGCCGGGGTCTTCCATGAACACCACGTCGCCCGGCTCGACGAGGTGCGTGAAGAGCAGCTGGATCGACGGAGAGCAGCCGTTGGTGACGGCGATCTGCGTGAGGTCGACGGGCCGGCCCTCGAGGGCGGCGATGTGCTCCGCGAACGCCGCCCGCGCGGCGCCCGGCCCCTCGTTGATGCCGTAGTTCAGCGCCGCCTCGCCGACGTTCGCGGTGACCCACAGCATCGCCTCGCGGATGGCGTCCACCGGGATGAGGCGCGGGTCGGGGTCGCCCCAGCGCAGCTCGATGACGCCGGGGCGCATGATGGCCTGCGGTTCGACGACGAAGTCCACGGGCGCATTCTACCGGGCAGCGCAAGGGCGGGTCCCGGGGTGTGCGGGCGCGGCGACGTCCGCCGTCGGCGCCGCGCCGGCTGCTTTGCCGCGCCGGGCGGCCATGCTAGCGTGGGCGCGGCGCCGCCGCAGGCGGGCGCCGTTCGACGACACGCCGCTGGAGGTCCGCCGGGATGAGGGCATCGCTCATGGTCACGTGCCTCGGCGACGCCCTGTTCCCCGAGGTCGGCGAGAGCGTCGTGACCGTCTTGCGCAACCTCGGCGTGACCGTCGACTTCCCGGCCGGCCAGACGTGCTGCGGGCAGCCGGCCTTCAACAGCGGCTACGTCGACGACGCGCGCCGCTCGGCGCGCGCCTTCATCGACGCGTTCGCGGGCAGCGAGCACGTCGTCTCGATCTCGGGGTCGTGCGCGGCCATGGTCCGTCACCACTACCCGGTGCTGTTCCCCGAGGGGCGCGACCACGCGCGGGCCGAGGCGCTCGCCGCGCGCACCTGGGAGTTCAGCCAGTTCCTCACCGACGTGCTCGGTGTGGAGAGCCTCCCGGTGACGTACCGCGCCGCGGTGACGCTGCACCACTCCTGCCACACCATGCGGATGCTCGGCGTGCGCGAGGGTCCGGAGCGGCTGCTCGGCATGGTCGACGGCCTCGAGTACCGGCCGCTGGCGCGGGCGCAGGACTGCTGCGGCTTCGGCGGGACGTTCGCGGTGAAGATGGCGGCGATCTCCGCGGAGATGGTCGAGCGCAAGGCGGCGCACGTGCAGGAGACGGGCGCCGAGGTGCTCGTGGGCCTCGACATGAGCTGCCTCATGAACATCGGCGGGCGCCTGCGGCGGCGCGGGTCGCGGGTCGCCGTCAAGCACCTCGCACAAGTGCTGGCCGACGGCTGGCGGATCGACGGCGGCCGGCCGGCCGGCGCTCCCAAGCCGGCCCACGCACCTGGTGCCGGCCGATGACGACGAACGCGGAGCGCGAGCGCTTCGACGCCCAGGTCGCCAAGGCGCTCGGCGACCGGCGCCTGCAGGACTGGCTCGAGGACTTCCAGCGGCTGGGCCAGGAGGCCTACGTCGAGGCCATGGGCGAGCTCGACGACAAGGAGGCGTGGCGCGATGCGCTCTCCGAGTTGCGCGCCCACACGGTCGCCAACCTCGACCGCTATGTCGACGAGTTCACCGCGAACGTGGAGGCCAACGGCGGCCACGTGTTCTTCGCCGGCACCGCCGCGGAGGCGCGCGAGTACGTCATGGACGTCGCGCGCGCCATCCCCGCGCGGCGGGTCGTCAAGGCCAAGTCCATGGTCAGCGAGGAGATCGGCCTGAACGAGGCCATGGAGGCCGACGGCATGGAGGTCGTCGAGACCGACCTCGGCGCCTTCATCGTCCAGCTCACCGGCGAGGACCCGTACCACATCATCGCGCCGGCGCTGCACCTCACCCTCGAGCAGGTGCGTGACCTGTTCTCGCGGGAGGCCGGCGAGGAGCTGCCGGCGGAGCCCGACGTACTGGCCGCCTACGCGCGCCGCCGGCTGCGCGAGAAGTTCATGACCGCCGACCTGGGCATCAGCGGCGGCAACTTCGGCATCGCGTCCACGGGCACTGTGGTGCTGGTGACAAACGAGGGCAACGGCCGCATGTCGACGACGCTCCCGGGCACGCACGTGGCCGTGATGGGCATGGAGCGCCTGCTGCCGGACTGGGAGAGCCTGGACACCGCGCTCACGCTGCTGACCCGCGCCGGCACGTCGCAGCGCATCTCCACCTACGTCAGCGCCATCTCGGGGCCGCGGCGCGACGGGGACAGGGACGGACCGCGCGACCTGCACGTGGTGCTGCTCGACAACGGTCGCTCGCGGATCCTTGGGACGAAGTACGAGCCGGTGCTGAAGTGCATCCGCTGCGGCGCCTGTCTGGACCACTGCCCGGTGTACGGGTGCATCGGCGGGCACGCGTACAGCCGCGTGTACTCGGGCCCGATCGGCGCGGTCATCACGCCGCTGCTGGAGGGGCTCGAGGAGCACGCGGAGCTGCCCTACGCGTCGAGCCTGTGCGGCGCCTGCGTGGACGCGTGCCCGGCGCGGGTGCCGCTGACGGAGTCGTTGCTGGCGCTGCGGGCCGACGCGGTGGACTCGGGGCTGGAGCCGCAGACCTGGCGCGTGGGGATGCGCGGCTACGCCCAGCTGAGCGCGCACCCGGCCGTGTGGGACGCGGCGCTGCGCGCGGCCGGCGCGCTGGCGCAGCCGTTCGCGCCGGGGGGCGTCTTGCGCTCGGCGCCGGGCCTGCTCGGCAGGTGGACGGCCTCGCGCGACCTGAAAACGCCGGTGCGGCGGAGCTTCCGCCGGCGCTGGCGCGAATCCGGCGGTCGCATGGGCGACGGGCGGGGCAGCTGACGTGGACCGCGAGCGGTTCATCGGCGCCATCGCGTCGCGTCTTGGGCGGCGGCCGGGCGTGGAGGCGCCGCCGGTGCCGCGTCGCGAGGCGGGCGCGGCGTCCGAGGCGCCGGACCGCGAGGCGCTCGTGCGGCGCTTCTGCGAGCGCCTCGCCGACGTGTCCGGCACTGCAGTCATGGTCGCCGACCGCGCCGAGGCGCAAGCAGCGGTGGAGCGCCTCGCGGCCGAGCGCGGCTACCAGGGCCTGGACTGCCCGGCGGCGCTGCGCTGGCCGGGCATCGAAGCGCTCTGCAGCGGCGACCCGCGCGCGGCCGACTTCGGCCTCAGCGAGGCCCGCCGGGCCATCGCCGAGACCGGCACGGTGGTGCTCTGGCACGACGCCGCCGTGCCGCGGGCCGCGTCGCTGGTGCCGCCCGCGGCCGGCGTTTTTGTGCCGGCTTCTGCCATCGTCTCGCGGCTCGGCGACGTCACGGCGCGCCTCGCCGCAGTCGAGCGCCCGGACCTGCCTGCCTGCATCACCTTCATGAGCGGCCCGAGCCGCAGCATGGACATCGGCTACGTCTCGTGCATGGGCGTGCATGGCCCGGGCGAAGTCGTCGTCTGGGTCATCGCCGACGAGTAGGCCGGCCGGGCCGGAGCGCCGCTCCGCCGGCGCGCCCGTCTGAGCTTCCTTGAGCCCGCTTCAGGATGCTCAGCCGTCAGAGCGCATCTGGCGCCACATGAGAGCCACCAGCGACTGGGAGTATGTTCGCTCTGGGGGATATATGTCCACCAGAAGAGACACTTGTACACGCTAGGGGACAGTACTAGCATGCATGCTGTATGGACATGTCATCGCCATATGCCGTCGCACTGTCCTCTGCCGAAGGGCCGATCCTGGCAGTGCTCGCCGGGACGACCAGGGCCCTCAGTGGCCGCGAGGTCGCGCGTCTGAGCGGCGTTTCCGCGAACGGCGCCTGGAAAGCGCTTCGGCGCCTGGCCGAGCACGGCCTGGTCCGCGAGGAGCCTGCCGGTGGGAGAACGACGCTCTACACGCTGAACCGTGAGCACGTTGCTTGTGAAGCAGTCACGACCCTCACGCGGCTACGTGCGATTCTCGTCGCCCGGCTCAGAGACCGCGTCGCGAGCTGGACGCTTCAGCCGCTCCACGCCTCGCTCTTTGGCTCGGCAGCGCGCGGAGACGGAGATACGCGCAGCGACATCGACCTTCTCCTCGTGCGCCCCAAGGGGACCGTGGAGGATGACCCGCAGTGGCGGTCGCAGCTCGATGGACTTGCCAGAGCCGCGTGGTCGTGGACGGGGAATCACACCAGCATCGCCGAGATACCCGAAGGTGAGCTTGCTCGTCTTCGCCGCGAGCGACCGCCGGTCGTTGAAGACGTCATGCGCGACGGGATCACGCTTCTGGGAGAGCCGGCCTCCGTGCTTCTCGGTCGGTCCCGTTGAGTCCGCGCGTCCCCACCGGCGGCCGCTCGCAGCCTTGTGGCGATGCGGAAGCACGAGCCAAGCTTCGCCGTGCAGAACAGTACATGGAGGTCGCGCGCCTGATCACTGCTGAGGCCAGCCCCGATCCCGACTGGGCGAGTGCCGCAGCCGCGCTCGCAGTCCTCGCCGGGATACACGCTTCGGATGCGGCGTGCTGCAAGGCGCTCGGTCGCCGCTCGCGTGGACAGGATCACCACGCTGCCGAAGAGCTTCTCGAACAGATCGAGCCCGACGGCAGACAGGCGGCGACGGCCATGCGAAGACTCATCAACCTGAAGGACGAAGCGCACTACGGCTTCTTCCGCATGTCCGCACAGGGCCTGCGATCAGCCTTCACGCAGGCTGATCGGCTGATCTCGTTCGCTCGCGCAGTGTTCGGGCGGTAACCCGGAGCCGACGGGCGCGGCAGCTGACGGTGGACCGCTAGCGGTTCATCGCCGACGAGTAGGCCGGCCGGGCCGGCGCGCGCCGCTCCGCCTTGGCGCCCGTATGACCCCGGTGCTATCCATCAGCTCTGCCCAGACACCCCCGTTCGTCTCGCAGAATCACCCCTCGCGGGTGATAGACGCGTGGCCGGACTCGCACTACCTTTCCGGCCATGCAAAGGCGAGCTGTTCTGACGCCGCGTGTCGCAGCCGCTCGTCCGCCGGGATGTGCCGTTGGGCCGACAAGGGGGACTCCGATGCTCCGCTCTGCCAAAGCAGCGAAGGTGCGGGTGTTGTACCTGACGGCTGCGATCCTCTGTGTGGTCGCCGTGGTGGCGGCTGGTTGCGGGGGTGGATCGACCGACTCGACCAGCTCGTCCAGCCCGAGCGCGACTGCGGCCGGCGAGCAGCCGTTGTTCCGCATGGGCGCCGTGGGGAGCGCCACGTTCGACAGCCTGAACCCGTACAATGCCGTGTCAGCGGCAGCGCTCTCCGCGTTCATGCAGATGTACCCGGCCCTGATCCAGTACTCGGCCGACCTGCAGCCGCTGCCGGACCTGGCCGAGTCGTGGACGACGAGCGCGGACGGCAAGACGTGGACCTTCAAGCTGCGCTCGGATGGCGTCTGGACGGACGGCAAGCCGATCACGGCGAGCGACGCCGCCTTCACCATCAACACGGCCGTCAAGTTCAAAACCGGTGTCGCCGCGGGCGTCTCCCCGTTCATCGTCGGCATCAAGAGTGCGAGCGCTCTTGATCCGGCCACGCTCGTGGTGGAGACCGAGTACCCCGTGCCGGCGCTCCTGGCCAACATCGTCAACCTCGCCATCCTGCCCGAACACATCTGGGAGCCGCTGGCTGGCGGCGACGGCGCCAAGCTCAAGACGCTCACCAACGACCCGAGCAAGGAGACCGTCGTCGTTTCCGGCCCGTTCACGGTCCAGACGTACGACCCGAAGGGCACCACCCTCTTCGTGCCGGTCGACACCTTCTACGGCCAGAAGCCGCTCATCAAGGGCTACGGGATCCAACTCTTCACCAACCCGGATGCCGCCGCACAAGCGCTCAAGGTCGGCGATGTTGACGCTGTCTACCCGCTGACGGCGGCGCTCGCGTCGAGCCTGAAGAGCGACCCGAAGCTGCAGGTGGAGGGTCTCTCCACGATGCCGCTCACCTTCGCCGTGAACGACTACCCGAAGTACGAGAAGCACCCCGAACTGCGCGACGTCAAGGTGCGCGAGGCGTTCGACCTGGCCATCGACCGTGAGCAGATCGTCAACGATGTCTACCAGGGCTTCGCCACTCCTGGCGGCTCGTTCGTCTACCCCGAGTACTCGCCTGCTTACATGTCGGCGCCGCTCTCGGTGCCAACCAGAGATGTGGCCAAAGCCAACGCGATCCTCGATGAACTTGGATACGCCAAGCGTGGCGACGGCATCCGGATGGCCGACGGCCGTCCCATGGAGTACACCGTGGTGCTGTGGTCGGCTCGAGCGGGTGACCAGCAGCGGACCTTCGGTGTCCTCAAGCAGAACCTCGCCGACATCGGGGTGGCCCTCAAGTCGACGATGACCGACAACGCCTGGGGGGCGTTCATCGGCGAGCCCGGCGAGAACTACATGGCCTATGACGCCTGGCTCGTGGGCTACGTGATGAACCCCGACCCTGACAGCGCGCTGGTGATGTACTCGAGCAGCATGACCGAGGCGGCCGTGAGTCCGACGGGGGCCATGAACAAGGCGTACGACGAGGCCTACCAGCTGACCCAGGACATGGATCCCGAGGCGCGCAAGGCGGCCATCGACAACGCCGTCTCGGTCCTGCAGAACGAGCACCTGGAGATCGGACTCGTGTACTGGGACGTGCTCACCGCCTGGGACAAGCGCTGGCAGAACGTGCCCGACATCGGCTGCCTGTTCACGACGCCTTCGTACCTGAGCAAGGCCGCCTTCGTCCGGCTGGCGGTGCAGGAGTAGGCCCGCGATCGTCCGCGACGCACGCGAAGGCGCGGCGTTCGTGCTCTCCTCGACTCCCCCTGTAGATCGAGAGCGCGAACGCCGCGCCGCTGAGCCGGATCGATCACAGTGACCAGACGGCAGAGGTTCATCTTCCGTCGCGCCGGCAGCGCGGTGGTGATCGCCTTCGTTGCCATCACCTGCAGTTTCGTCCTCTTCCGCGCCCTGCCGGGTGACGCGGTGACGAACATCACCCAGGTGCCGAACATGACCCCTGAGGCGCGGGCGGCACTGCGCGCTCAGTTCGGCATCGACAGGCCGCTCACGACCCAGTACGCGCTGTTCTTGAGGGAACTGGCCCGCGGGAACCTCGGCGTCTCCTTCCAGACGCACGAGCCCGTGCTCAACGAGGTGCTCGAGTCGGTGCGTAACACCATCCCCATGGTAGGGCTGGGGACCGTGATGGCGATCCTGTGGGGTACGCTGATCGGCGTCAGCGCCGCCTATCGCCAGGGTACCGCGCGTGATCGCGCGATCACCGGTGCGGCCATGATCATCTACTCG
>CAIXSE010000279.1 GCA_903921965.1 uncultured Thermoleophilia bacterium
CGGCGCGACGTCGACCCCGAGGTCGCCGTGGGCCAGGGGTTCCTCGGCGTCATGCTCCCGTACACCCCGCTGCACATCCTGCTGCTGCGCGCGGCCGGGCGGCCGCTCGTCATGACCAGCGGCAACCTCGCCGAGGAGCCCATCGTCAAGGCTTGGGACGAGATCGGCCGGCTGGCGCCGGTGGCGGACGTCTACCTGGTGCACGACCGCGAGATCGCCGTGCGCTACGACGACACCGTCGTGCAGGTGAGCGGCGAGACGGCCCGGCCGCTGCGCCGCTCCCGGGGGTACGCCCCCTTCCCCGTGCCCCTGCCCCGGCGCCTCCCGCAGGTCCTCGCCTGCGGCGCCGAGCTCAAGAACACGTTCTGCCTCACGCGGGAGCGCGACGCCTTCGTGAGCCAGCACATCGGCGACCTCGAGAACCTGGAGACGCTCGAGCACTTCGAGGCCTCGATCGACGTGTACAGGCACCTGTTCCGCCTCGAGCCCGAGGTCGTGGCCCACGACCTCCACCCCGAGTACCTCGCCACCAAGTACGCCCTCGGCCTGGACCTGCCCGACAAGGTCGCCGTCCAGCACCACCACGCGCACGTGGCGGCACGCATGGTGGAGCACGGGCGCGAGGCCGCCGTCACCGGGGTGAGCATGGACGGCCTCGGCTACGGCCACGACGGGGTACTGTGGGGCGGCGAGGTCCTCGTCTGCGACCTGCTCGGTTACCGGCGCGCGGCGCACCTCGAAGAGCTCCCGCTGCCCGGCGGCGCGGCCGCCATCGGGAACCCGTGGCGCACCGCCGCCGGCTGGGCGCTCGCGCTGCTCGGCGAGGCCGGGCTCGAGCGCGCCCTCCGGCTGCTCCAAGGCGGGGGACCCGCCGGCCCGGGCCCGACCGACGAGCAGGTCCAGGCGCTCGTGCACCAGGTGCGGCGCGGCGTGAACACGCCGCTCACGACCAGCTGCGGACGCCTGTTCGACGCCGTCGCGGCGCTGGCCGGCGTGCGCCACACGGTCACGTACGAGGGTCAGGCCGCCATCGAGCTGGAGATGCGCTCGGCGGACGGCGGGGAGCCGTACCCGTGGACGGTGGACGGCGACGCCGGGGCGGCCGCCGCGGGCCCGCGGCAGGGCGCGGCGGCGTGGGCCGCCGGCGGCCCGGAAGAGCCCGCGGCCGCCGTCGTGCGCCTCGCGCCGCTGTTCGGCGGCGTGCTCGCCGACCTCGAGCGCGGCGCGCCCGGAGGCCTCGTCGGCGCACGGTTGCACGCCTCTGTCGCCGGCATCGTCCTGCAGCTCTGCCGCGCCGTGCGCGACGCCGGCGGCCCCACGACGGTGGCGCTGACCGGCGGCGTCTTCCAGAACCAGCTGCTCACCGGACTCTGCGAGCGCGCCCTCAGCGGCGACGGCTTCGAGGTCCTCCCGTGCCTGCTCGTCCCCGGCAACGACGGCGGCGTGTCGCTGGGGCAGGCCGCGGTCGCGGGCTATACTGTCCTGCAGCGCCGCGGTGAGCTGGGCTGACCGCGGCGCGGCCGTCCCGTCAGTCGCAGGAGCGTCCCATGTGCCTCGCCCTCCCCATGCGCATCACCGCCGTCGACGGCGACCTCGCCACGATCTCAGCCGAGGGCCTCGAGCGGCAGTGCAGCGTGCTGCTGGTCCCCGACGCGGCCGTGGGCGACTACGTCCTGGTCCACGCCGGCTTCGCCATCAGCGTCATCGACGAGTCCGAGGCCGAGACGCGGATCGACCTGTTCCGCGAGCTCGCGGCCTTCGACGACGACGCCGATGAATCGGCCGGCGACGCCGCCCCGGGCGAGCGCTGACGGCGGCGTTCCCGAGTCCGACGTGAACGGCCCCGACGACCTCACCCGCCTCGCTGCCGAGCTGCGCGCCGAGGCGCGCCCCGGCCTCACCTTCATGGAGGTCTGCGGCACGCACACCATGGCGATCGCGCGCTACGGCCTGCGCCAGCTCCTCCCCGAGGGCATGCGGCTGGTGTCGGGGCCCGGCTGCCCCGTGTGCGTCACGGCCGTCGCCGACCTCGACAAGGTGGTCGCCCTGGCGCGCCTGCCCGAGGTCACGCTGGCGACGTTCGGCGACCTCATCCGCGTGCCGGCCTCGACGACGACCCTGGCGGGAGAGCGCGCCGCCGGCGCCGACGTGCGCGTGGTGTACTCCCCGCGCGACGCCGTGCAGCTCGCCGCCGACGAACCGGAGCGCGAGGTCGTCTTCGCCGGCATCGGCTTCGAGACGACCGCCCCGACCGTCGCCGCCTCCCTCCTGGAGGCCCGCGAGCGCGGCATCCGCAACTTCTCCGTCCTGAGCCTGCACAAGACCATGCCGCTGCCGCTCAAGGCGCTGCTCGAGCTCGGCGAGACGCCCATCAGCGGCTTCCTCCTCCCCGGGCACGTGAGCGTGATCACCGGCACCGCGTGCTACGAGTTCCTCGCCCGCGACTACGGCGTGGCCGGGGTCGTCGCCGGCTTCGAGCCGCACGACGTCCTGCTGGCGCTGCTGCGGCTGGTGCGCATGGAGGCGCCGGCCATCGCGATCGAGTACGGCCGCGCGGTGCGGCCCGAGGGGAACCC
>CAIXSE010000280.1 GCA_903921965.1 uncultured Thermoleophilia bacterium
GCCAGGGGCCGTGCCCCCAGGCGGTCCACCAGGCGGCCGGCGAACGGCGCGATGACGAGGCCGGCGGCCGGCAGGGTGGCTATCGTCAGGCCGGCCTTGAGCTCGGTGTAGTCCATCATCGCCACCATGAAGATGACGAGCATGAACATGGCGCCCATCATGGCCACGTCCACGGTCATGATGGCCGCGCTCGCCGCCGCCCAGGTGCGGTCGCGGAAGTGCCGCAGGTCGAACAGCGGCGAGGGGTTCCGCAGCTCCCAGAGCACGAAGCCGGCGAGGATCGCGGCGGCGCCGGCGGACAGCCCGAGGATCGGCGCGCTCAGCCAGCCCCACTCGTTGCCCTGGATGATGGCCAGCGTGAGGCAGAAGAGGCCGGCGCAGCTGAGGCCGACGCCGGCCCAGTCCAGGCGCGCGCCGGCGGCCGCGGGCGGGCGGCGCCGCACGAGCGCCAGGGCGAGGACGACGCCGAGCGCCCCTACCGGCAGGTTGAACCAGAAGATGGCCTGCCAGTCCCACTTCTGCACGAGCACGCCGCCGAGCACCGGCCCGAACGCGGCGGCGGCCGAGCTGAGGGCGCCGAACAGGCCGGCTGCGAAACCCTGGCGGCGCGCCGGGTAGGCCTGCATGAGCAGCGCCAGCGAGGTCGGCACGACGGCCGCGGCGCCGATGCCCTGCAGCACGCGGAAGGCGACCAGCGCCTGCACCGTGTGCGTCGCGGCGCAGCCGGCCGACGCCAGCGTGAACAGCGCGAGACCCAGCACGAACACGCGCCGGTGCCCGTACCGGTCGGCGAGGCGCCCCATCGTGAGCAGCAGGACGGTGAGCACGAGGTTGTAGCCGTTCATGACCCACGAGACGGCGACCACCGAGGCGGTCATCGAGCGGATGATCTGCGGGACCGCGACGCTCATCACGGTGGCGTCGGCCAGTGTGAGGAAGATGCCCGGCAGGACGGCGATGAGGACGAGCCAGCTGCGCGCGGGGCTCGGTCCGGCGTCTGCGACGGGGCTCATGGAGGCAGTGTACATGCTCGGGTAGAATCGGTTCATGGACGTGCGACAGGTCATCGCGGCGGTGGACAGGCTGGCTCCGTTCGAGCTGGCGGAGTCGTGGGACCACGTCGGCCTGCAGGTCGGCAGCCGGCAGGACGAGCTGCGCGCCGGGACCGGCGCCGGCGAGACCCGTCCCGCCGTGCTCGTCACCCTGGAGGTTGACGACACGGCGCTGGACGAAGCCGTCCGCCTCGGGTGCTCGGCGGTCGTGAGCCACCACCCGCTCATCTTCTCGCCGCTGGAGCGGCTCACCGACGACGACCCGAGCGCGCGCCTGGCGCTGCGCGCGGCGCGTGAGCGCATCGCCGTCATCGCCGCGCACACGAGCCTCGACAAGGCTCGCGGCGGCCTCGCCGACATCGTCGCCGGCATGCTCGGCCTCGAGGCCACGGTGCCGCTCGCGCCCGCCGCCGTGGACGCGTACAAGCTCGTCGCTTTCGTCCCGCAGGACGACGCCGACCTCGTGCGCAAGGCGCTGTTCGCCGCAGGCGCCGGCGTCATCGGCGAGTACGAGCACTGCTCGTGGGCGGTCGAGGGGCAGGGTACGTTCTTCGGGCGCGAGGGCACGGCCCCCGTCGCCGGGCGGGCCGGACGCGACGAGGTCGTCGACGAGTTGCGTCTCGAGGTCGTCTTCCCGCGGCGGCTGCGCCGCCGCGTCGTCGCCACGTACCTGCAGGCGCACCCCTACGAGGAGCCGGCCTTCGACCTGTACCCGGTCGAGAACGAGGAGCGGTCGCTCGGGCTCGGCCGCCTGGGCGAGCTGCCCGAGCCGGTGCGGCTGGCCGGGTTCGCCGCCGACGTCGCCGCGGTGCTCGGCACGGCGGCCGTGCGCTTCGCCGGCGACCCGGACCGCATGGAGCGCCGCATCGCCGTCTTGCCGGGCTCCGGCGCCGAGGCCATCGCGCGCGGCGTCGCCGGTGTGGCCGACGTGCTCGTCACCGGCGACGTCAAGTACCACGAGGCGCGGCGCGCCCTGGGCCAGGGCCTGGCCCTGGTCGACGCGCCGCACGGCCTCACGGAGCAGGCGGCCGTGCTGCGCTGGGCGCAGACGCTGGCCGAGGTGCTCGGCGGCGAGGTGCGGGTCGAGACCTTCGCGAATCCCGCCGTCGGCGTGTGGCACGTGAGCTCGCACGGGCGCGGTGGCACCGCCGAGCCCGGTGATGCCGCCGCGGCGGGCGCGGCGGCCGGCGCCCGAGGGGAGCCTCTCGACGAGGCCGCGGCGCTCGAGCGCGACATCTTCGTCCCCGAGCCGCCTCTGCCCGACGCGGTCGCGCCCGAGCGCGGCCTGCTGCACCTGGATCTCGGGCACGACGACGAGCGCTACCGCCTGTACACCGACGGCGGCGCGCGCGGCAATCCCGGCCCCGCCGGCATCGGCGCGCGCCTGCTCACCTCCGCCGGCGACGTCGCCGAAGACCTCGCCGACTACATCGGCCACGCCACCAACAACGTGGCCGAGTACCAGGCGCTGCTTGCCGGTCTCGAGATGGCGCTCGACCACGGTGTCGAGCGCCTCGACGTGTTCCTCGACAGCGAGCTCGTCGTGCGCCAGGTCAACGGCCAGTACAAGGTCAAGGACGCAGGCCTGAAGCCGTTGCACGCGCAGGCCTGCCTGCTGCTCAGCCGCTTCCACGACGTCGAGGTGAGTCACGTGCGCCGCGAGCAGAACGCCGAAGCCGATCGCCTGGTCAACGAGGCGATCGACGCGGCCACGCGCTGACCTGCTGGCGCGCCCGCCCGAACAGCAACCCTCAGGTTGACGTTTAGGCTACGCTCAGGCGCGTCTCGCCGTGAGCGTCAGAATGCCGCCGCGGACGCGCCTCCGAAGCGGATCCCGGTGTCGAACCAGACCGACAGCCCCAGCCACTGCGCCGTCGGTACCTTCAGCGTGAACGGTCCCGCGCGGTCGAAGGTGGACAACGTGCTGTGCGGGTCGACGATGTAGGGCCCGGCCGGCAGGGAGACCTCGAAGCCGGCCTCTTTCGTGCTGTGCACGGTGGCGACCAGCGTGCCGTCCGGGCGGTAGAAGATGAGCGTCGCGTCGCACGGCGCGTCGCTCGGTTCGCCCGGCCTCACGGTCGGCACGATCGGGCCGCGCCGCGTCGTCCCGAGGACGCCCTGGCGGAACTCGTGCCTCCCGCCCGGGGTCGCCGTCGCCTCGACGGTCTGGCCGGCGTCTCCGGCGCTGGGGAACTGCAGGCCGGTGTCCAGCCACAGACGCACCTTCTTCGTCGTGCCGGCCCGCAGGTGCACGATCGCGTCGTGCGGGATCGGCAGGGTGCTCGGGCCGGCCGGCGCGGGCGCGAAGCGCCAGGTCCCGGCCGGCAGGCGCACGCAGAAGACGCCGTCGGCGCCCGTGCGCAGCGTGCGGACCGCCTGGTCGCCGCCGTGCCGGAAGATCCTCACCACGGCCTTCGTCCGCGGCCACGCCGGTCCCGCCCCGGGGTCCACCGGCGTCATCGGGCCCGTCACGACCACGCCGCGCACGAGGCCGGTCTTGCCGCCGGCCTGCACGGCCGGCGCCGCCGCGGCCGCGAGCACCGCGGCCGCGACCAGCACGACCAGGAGCGCGGCCGCCGCGGCCGGCAGGCGC
>CAIXSE010000281.1 GCA_903921965.1 uncultured Thermoleophilia bacterium
GCCGGCTGCAGCTCGAGCGGCAGGAAGCGCTCGAGGAGCGCCACGGCCTCGGCGACGACCACCCCGCCGGCGGCCAGCGCCGCGAGCGCCTGCTGGCGCTCGCCGACGACGTGCGGCGCCGGCGCCACGTCGGCGCCGTAGAGCACGCCCCGGGCCGGCAGGACGGGCACGGGGCGGTCGAGGTACAGCGAGAGCTCGGCGGCGAGGCGCTGCGCGTCGTCGCCGTCCGGCGCCACCACCAGGCGGCCGCCGCCGGCGGCCCGCAGGGCGGCGGCCAGCACGAACGCCGCGTAGAAGGTCGGCGCGTAGAACCCGGCGCCGCGGGCGAGCCGCGGCGCCGCCTTCTCGAAGCGCTCGTCGTGCAGGAGGTAGTCGAGGAACACGGGCTCTCCACCGTCGTCGTGGCACACCGAAAGCCCCGCGCGGGAGCGCCGGCGCACGACCGGCCGCCGGTCCTCTCGCCGCGGGGCGAGCCTCCGGATTGTACCCGACGGGCGGCGGGGACGACGGGGCGGGCGGCCCGCCCGGCAGAGACGCCCGCGGCACGCCGCGGGCGGGCCGTCAGCGGCGCTGCGCCAGCGCCGCCGGCGCAGCGGAGGCGGCGACCTTCAGCGCCGCCCGGGACACGACCGCCTGCTTGTGCCCGGCCGCGTCGTACGCCCGCCCGGTGACGGTGTACGTGCCGTGCGGCAGGTCGCAGTGGAAGGTCCACTCGCCGGTCTGCCCCACCTGCACGCTCGGGACACGCGTGCTGAACGCCGTCGTGCCACGCGGCGTGAGCACCGACAGCCTGACGGTGACGCTCGCGCTGGAGAACGCCGGGTCGGCGACCCGGTAGCGCACCCGGGCCGTGGCGCCGCGACGCACCGGGGAGGCACTCACCTCGACGACCGGAGGCAGCTGGTCGGCGTCGCCCTCGGCGTCGACGAAGGCCTTGAGGCACACGTCGGCCTTGCCGAGGCCGAGCAGCGACGTGAGATCGTCCCAGCGCACGCCGTCCCCGCTCACGTAGGACTGTCCCGGAGCCGAGACCGGCGCGATGAGGCGCGACGGCGCCTCGATGGCGACCGGGGCGAAGCACCCCGGTGTCATGATCCTGACCGCGACCACGAACACCTCGCCGTCGGCGACCGGCGCCGGCGAGGTGAGGCCGACCGTGTGATAGCCGGCGACGGGCGCGTTGCCGGCGGCCGCCGGAGCCGCCGACGCGATACCTTCGAGGGACGAGGCGACGCGGACCTCGAACGTGCTGCCGGCCACCGGGGCGTAGAACCCCACCGCCTTCACGAGCCCCGTGCCGACGGCGCAATACCTTGCGGCGAACCAGGCGGTGTCCGACGCGGCGTCACCCGCGGCCACGCTGTCGCTCCAACCCAGGGGGTCGTGCTGGTAGATGGCGTCGTACTCGCCGGGGTCGCCGGCCGCGCCGAACACGGCCATGTCCTCACCGAAGTTGGCGTCGTAGTACGAGAGCCAGAAGTAGCCGTGGTCTCCCCAGTCCGTGCCCCAGCTGTTCTTGATCAGGAAGGCGCCGTCGCCGGGGGCGTCGGTGAGGAACGAGGTGGCGGGGAAGTCGTCGTCCCAGCCGACGACCGTCACGTAGTGGTTGTGGAACAGCCCCGGCTCCGTGGAGCGGTAGCCCCACGTGGACGTGTCGAGCCTCGCCGGGTCGAACGTCATGGCGCACGACGCACCTCCGACGGTGGAGACCGCCCATTTGAGGGCGTCGTTGTCCAGCGGCCCCGTGCGGTCGGGCAGGAAGAGGATGTCGCGGACGTGCACGACCGGCTTGAGACCTTCCGGGGACCTCCCCTTGCGGGGGTAGGGATCGGAGCGCTCCAGGACCGGCCCGTCCCAGCGCGTGAAGTACGCCGCCGCGAGGCGGTTGTCGCCGTGGCCCTCGTAGATGAGCGTGGACGCCATGTGGTTGGCCAGGTTGTTCTCGGAGAAGTCCCAGGCCTTCCCGGGCAGCAGCGAGGACTCGAGCGACGCCACGGCCGACTGGATCCAGCAGGTGCTGAAATTGTCCTGCTGGCGGACCGGGGAGACGCGTCCTTCGTCGCGGAGGTCGAACGCCGAGGGGTACGGGCCGGAGGCTTCCCACAGAGGAGCATCCGCGGCGGCCGTGGAAGAAGGTGAGGACGCCGGGACCGGCGCCGCTCCGCGCGGCGCCGCGCCCAGGGTGGCACCCACCGCGGCGCCCCCGGTGAGGGCGCAGGCGGCCACGACGGCCGCGCCCGCGAAGAAGCCGCGCGGCCACCAGTTCACTGTGGCACCGGTGCCGTCGAACACGTCATACGAGCAGGTTATCCGCGCTCGCCGCGGGCAAGTCAAGCGCCCGGCGGCGCTCCGGGGACGGCCGTGCCGGAGCGGGTCCGCGGCGGCCGGCGCCCCGCGCGGTGTCGCCGGCGAGGGCGCTCGTCGTAGGATGGTCGGCAGGATGAGAGGGCGGATGCGCACAACCCGGGCCAGGCGATCGCTCATCACGGCCGCGCTCGTGCTCGTGGCGGCGGCCGCGGGCGCCACGCTGCGCCCGGCGCCCGCGGCCGCCGGCGTCACCGGCAGGACCACGGAGATCCTGCAGCAGAACGGTTTCGGCGGCGGCCTGACCGGCGTCGTCATCTGGGACTTCAGCGCGGGACGCCTCGTCTACGCGCTCAACAAGGACCTGATGCTGGCGCCGGCCTCCAACATGAAGCTCGTCACGAGCCTCTCGGCCCTCAACACCTGGGGCCCGGACCACTGCTTCAAGACCGAGCTGTACGGTCCCGACGCCGAGGTCTCGGCCGACGGCGTGCTCACCGGCGACCTCTACCTCAAGGGTTACGGCGACCCGAGCCTGTCCACGCGCGCGTACCAGCGCGAGGAGTTCGGTTTCCGCACGGCGTCGTTCGAGAGCTTCGCGAAGCGCCTCAAGACCCTCAAGGTGCGCAAGGTCAAGGGCCGTGTGATCGGCGACGAGTCCTGGTTCGACGACCTGCGCGACGGCCCCACGTGGACGCCCAACCTGCAGCTCGAGAGCGGCACGCTCTCGGCGCTCACCGGCAACGAGAGCGTCGACAACGGCAGGCGGGTGAAGGACCCGGCGCTCTACGCCGCCCTGCTGATGACGCAGACCCTCGAGGCGCGGGGGATCAGGGTCACCGGCGGCCCCGGCGTGGGCGTGGTGCCCGAGACGGCGCGGCTGTACAAGCAACAGTTCTCCGCGCCGCTCCGCACGCTGCTCAAGCGCATGGACAAGAACAGCGACAACTTCTTCGCCGAGATCATCACCAAGGGCTTCGGCAAGCAGGAACTGGACTCGGGCAGCACGCAGGCCGGCGTCGAGGTGTCGCGGCGCACGCTCGACGCGATCGGCGTCGACCCGGCCACCTGCGTGCTCGTCGACGGTTCCGGGCTCAGCTACCAGAACCGGCTCACGGCGGCGGCGCTCGCCCAGGTGGCCGGCGCCGCGCGGCAGCGCGCCGACGCCGACGTGCTCTACGACGCCCTGGCCATCGCCGGCGTCGACGGCACGCTCGTGGCCCGCATGCGCCACACGAAGGCCGAAGACAACGCCCGCGCCAAGACGGGCACGCTCAGCATCTCCACCTGCCTCACCGGGTACGTGACCAGCGCGAACA